>CALMFL010000032.1 GCA_937862595.1 uncultured Fidelibacterota bacterium | reverse complement strand
ACCATGAAAAAAGTTATCGTCATTGCAATGATCGCCCTTCTTGCGGTTTCATTCGCTTTCGCACAGATGGATGCAGGTTTACGGGGCGGTCTGCGTTCTGGTCTTACGGGCAGATTGGCCGCAGGGGAATCAAACAAGATCGAAGCCTTGCTGACATTCCGCTCAGGTCTTATTGTGACCGGTATGTATCAATGGCACAAACCCCTTCAGATCGGTGAGATCGAGAACCTGAGCTGGTATTTCGGCGGCGGCCTCCATGTCGGCATCAGCACCTGGTGGACCAGTGCCTTTGCGTTGGGAATCGACGCCATCGCAGGCGTTGAATACGACCTTGAACCGCTGATCTCATTCCCGCTTAAGGTATCCCTCGACTACAAGCCCGCTTTTGATATCATCGGCGGCTGGGCCGGCTCACTTGCGGATATCGCATTTTCGGTCCGCTATACTTTCTAACGATTATTATTTAATTTTACCATTACGTAAAGAGCTGCCGACCGGCAGCTCTTTTTTATCGCATATGAAAAACGCCGCCCGTAGGCGGCGTTAAAATCGTCCGGTCGATATTAATCTTCCAGGATATCCTTTTCCTTGACTTTTTGAGCTTCGTTGATCTTTTCGATGAACTTGTCGGTGATCTTCTGGATCTCTTCCAGAGCATCCTTTGCGTTGTCTTCGGATATATCCTTATCCTTTTCAAGCTTCTTGATCTTTTCATTGGCGTCCCGGCGGACACTGCGCACCGCGATGCGTCCCTCTTCCGCCATCTGGTGCACGATCTTCACCAGTTCCTTGCGGCGCTCGTCGGTCAGTGCGGGAATAGGTACCCGGATGATCATGCCGTCATTGATCGGATTAAGCCCCAGGTTTGCCGCCTGAATCGCTTTTTCGATGGAACTCAGGAGTGTTTTGTCCCAGGGCTGAACCACCAGAAGCCGGGCTTCCGGCACGCTGATGCTGGCGCATTGGTTCACGGGGGTTTGAACGCCGTAATAGTTTACCCTGACATTATCCAGCAGGGCCGGTGTCGCCCGTCCCATACGCAAACCGGAAAATTCATGATCAAGATGTTTGATCGATTTTTCCATATGTTCTTCACAGTATGAATAAACTTCATTCATCATAAGCCAACTCCTTATGTTATATTGAGATCAGGGTCCCGACGGCTTCTCCGCTAACAGCCCGGTACAGTTCACCGGGTTTTGTAAAATCAAAAACCCGGATCGGCATATTATTTTCCTGACACAGGGCCATGGCGCTCAAATCCATGATTTGGAGTTTTTCCTCTATCGCCCTGCGGTACGTCACGGTTTCATATCGGACCGCTTTCGGATCGATCACCGGATCTGCGCTGTAAACGCCGTCAACCTTCGTGCCTTTCAGCAGAATGTCCGCATTGATCTCCGACGCGCGCAGGGCGGCTGCCGAATCCGTGGTAAAGAACGGATTGCCGGTGCCGCCGGCGAAAATAACGATCACGTTCCGATCAAGCAGTTCAAGTGCGTGCTGCCTGTCAAAGGGGGAGGCCAGTTGGGTGATCCCGGGCGGGACCATGACACGGGTCTTCATGCCGGAACTTTCAAAGGTGTCCCGCAGTGCAAGCGCATTGATCACGGTCGCCAGCATACCCATGTGGTCTCCGGTCACGCGGTCGATCGTGGTCGCGTTTTTCGCACCGCGAAAGATATTGCCGCCGCCGATCACGATCCCGATCCGGACATGCTTTTCATGGATCCGTTTTATTTCATGCGAGAAATAAGAAGCGGCGTCGGGATCGATGCCGTGTCCCTTAACGCCGCCTAAGACTTCACCACTTAATTTCAGTAAAATTCGGTTATAGTTCATTCAACAGACATAACCAACACGTTGACCTTCATTCCTCGGAAGCGCTGTCGATGGTTGTTTCGCCTACTTTAAAACGGGAGAAACGCGCGATTGAAATATTTTCGCCCAACGTGCCAATGGTTTCCTTTAAGTGAGTTTCAACTGTTCTTTCAGGATCCTTGAAGAAATCCTGCTCAAGCAATACGTTATCTTTGAAGTATTTATCGAGTTTGCCGGCGATGATGCGTTCGGCGATGTGTTCCGGTTTGCCTTCGTTGAGCACTTGTTCTTTATAGATGGCTTTTTCACGTTCAACGACCTTCAGGGGAACGTCTTCGCGTTTGACCGCGATCGGGCTCATCGCCGCGATCTGCATGGCGATGTCTTTTGCAAACTGGTTGAAATCAGGGGTCTTTGCGACAAAATCCGTTTCACAGTTCACTTCAACCAGCACGCCGAGCTGATAGTTTGTGGGATGGATATATGAATAGATGATGCCTTCCTTTGCGCTGCGTCCGGCTTTTTTCTCTGCTTTGGCTATGCCGCGGGCGCGAAGGGAATCGATGGCTTTCTCAATATCGCCGTCGGTTTCCATGAGGGCCTTTTTACAGTCCATCATGCCGGCGCCGGTTTTATCACGTAATTCTTTTACAATATCTGCTGTGATCTGCATGCACATGCTCCTTCGGGATGATTATTCTTTTTCCTGCATTTTGGCTTTCTTATCGGCTTCTTCGACAGGAAGGTCTTTCGTCTGTTTCTTGCTTCCGCGTTTTGCTTCGAGGATCGTGTCAGCCAGGGTCTTGGTGATCAGGTGAATGGCGCGGATGGAATCATCGTTCGCGGGAATGGGAATGTCCACCGCTTCGGGATCCCCGTTGGTATCCAGGATGCCGATCACGGGAATATCCAGCTTGCGCGCTTCGTGAACGGCGATCTTTTCTTCGATCGTATCAACCACGAAGATCGCTTCGGGGAGGCGGCGCATATTCTGAATGCCGCGGTGCAGCAGTTCAAGTTTTTCGCGTTCGCGCATCAGGCCGAGCACTTCTTTTTTGGTCAGATTCTTCCAGGCTTCTTCATTTTCGCTTTCGCGCTGAAGCTGTTCCAGACGACGGATGCTGCGGCGGACGGTCGTGAAATTGGTCAAAGCCCCGCCGAGCCAGCGTTCGGTGATGTAATGCGCCCCGCAACGAATGGCTTCGTCTTCCAATACGTTCTTGGCTTGCTTTTTCGTGCCGACAAAGAGGACTTCTCCCCCGTTGCGGACAACATCACCCACGAATTTGCATGCTTTTTCTAATGCTTTTAATGTCAGTTCCAGGTCGATAATATGTATTCCGTTCTTTTCCATGAAGACATATTTTTTCATTTTGGGGTTCCATTTGCTTGTCAAATGGCCAAAATGCGCGCCGGCACTGATCAGATTTTCTATGGTAACTTGTTCCATATAATCGTTGCTCCGATAATTTGATTAACGTTTCGAGAACTGGAATGCACGGCGGGCACCGCGTAAACCATATTTCTTGCGTTCGACTTTGCGTGAATCCCGTGTCAGAAAACCTGCCGCCTTTAGGGCGGGGCGCAGTTCGGGATGAAGCGTGATCAAGGTGCGGCTGATCCCTAAACGGATCGCACCGGCCTGACCGGTCAACCCGCCGCCGGCCACATTGATCATAAAATCGTATCGATTGTCCATCTTCGTCAACGCAAGAGGCTGACGCACAACCATTGAATAGGTCTGACGACCGAAATATTCGCCCATGTCGCGTTTGTTGATCGTGATCTTTCCACTGCCCGGACGAGCAAGTACTCTGGCAACGGAGGATTTACGGCGGCCGACGATGATGGTTTCATGCTTTGGATTTACCATAAGTTCCTTCTCCTATTTTAATTCCAGAGTTTTGGGTAACTGTGCTTCATGCGGATGTTCGGTACCGGCATAGACTTTCAGCTTCTTCATGATCTGACGACCGAGACGGTTATGCGGGACCATGCCCTTGACCGCTTTCTGGATCACCAGTTCGGGACCTTTCGCCATTAATTCTTTGTAAGAAGTAAAACGCTGGCCTCCGGGAAATCCCGTATGCCGGAAATAGCTTTTATCCTCTTCCTTGGAACCGGTTAAACGAACTTTTGCCGCATTGATAACAACAACAAAATCGCCGGTGTCCATATGCGGAGTAAAAATGGGTTTGTGTTTACCGCGCAGTATCTGAGCGACCTGGCTTGCAAGGCGGCCAAGAACAACGTCTTCGGCATCCACGATATACCAGTCGTGTTTAATATCTGTCGGTTTCGCCGAGAAAGTTCTCAACTTTAACTCCTTTTTCTAAATTTCATGTTCTTTTTTGATGTTGTCTTCCGGGACTACAAAAAAGCAACAAATATATACAAATTAATAGCGGATATGCAAATAATTTTTCGTAAAACGGTTGAAAATGAAAGAGATAAATGATTTAAGCGCCAAGATCGGGTTAATATCTGATCGACACGATCGTTTTATCTTGCGATGAGCACCCGCCGCCGCCGCCGGAAAGGGTCAGGAAAGAACGGAAAAAGATATTCTCGGGCAGATCGCAGTCTGCCGGTTCATATACCGGCGAGACCCTTAAATTATCCGTACCATCAATTCATGGATGTCACTTACGAACATCATTCCAGGATCGGTGTTTCCTAGCTTTTTTTTCGCCGAAGCCGGCAGGATCAGATGGTCGAAGCCCATCCGTGCGGCTTCGCTCACCCGCTGTTCCAGGCGCATCACCGAGCGGGTTTCGCCCGTCAGTCCCACCTCGCCGATGATGGCCGTATTATCCGGAATTGCGGCGTTCCTGATCGAACTGACGATCGCCGCGATGACCGGAAGGTCCATGGCGGGTTCTTTCAGGGTCAGACCGCCGACGACGTTCACGAAAATATCATACTGCGAAACCGGGATATTCAGCTGACGTTCGATCACGGCCAGCAGTAGCTGCAGGCGCCTCGGATCGATCCCGCTGGCATGACGCTGGGGGGTTCCGTAGGCGGCTTTTGCCGCTAAGGCCTGGATCTCGACCAGCAGGGGCCGGCTGCCTTCCATCCCGCAGGTCACGACGGATCCCGTAGCGCCTTTTTTTCGTTCGCTCAGGAATATGTCCCCGGGATTCTCGATGCCCTGCAGTCCGTCCTGTTTCATTTCGAAGATCCCGATCTCGTGCGTGGCGCCGAAACGGTTTTTCACGGAACGGAGGATGCGGAAGTAATGCTGCTTGTCGCCCTCCAGATACAGAACCGTATCGACGACGTGTTCCAGCAGCTTCGGACCGGCGATCATGCCGCTTTTGGTAATATGGCCGATCAGGATGATCGTAATATCTTTCTTTTTTCCTTCGCTCATCAGCTCGGTAGCGCATTCGCGGACCTGGCTGATCGAACCGGGCAAAGAATCAAGATTGGGCGAATAGACCGTTTGGATGGAATCGATGACAGCCACCTGGGGCTTTTCCGAGTCCAGTCCCGCCAGTATCCGGCTTAGCTCAACCTCGTTGCTTATCTTCAGGTCATCGTTCTTCAGGCCGATCCTTCCGGCGCGCAAGGCCAGTTGTCCGACGGATTCCTCACCGCTGAAATAGCAGACCTTGATATTTTTTTCCACATAGGCTTTGCATAATTGCAAGGCAAGCGTCGATTTTCCGATGCCGGGATCGCCGCCAAGCAGCACGATGCTCCCTTCCATCAGTCCCCCGCCGACCACACGGTCGAATTCTTCGATACCGCTGCCGTAGCGCGTCGGCTGACCGGGCTGGGAAAGCGAATAGAAGGGTGGCGGCGTGCCGGGCTTTACCCTCTTTTTTGGGACATCGGCACGCTCATACGGTTCGAGCGTATTCCATTCCCCGCAGTGGGGGCATTGTCCCTGCCACTTTGCCGTCAGCCCTTCGCAGACGGAACATTTGAATTGTTCGCTGTGCTTTGTCATAAGGAAATAATTTACAGGGAAAATTCATTTATTCCAAAGAGATATGTTTAATGAAAACTTGGGGCAAGTTTTTTAGGCACTTATCATCGCTGACAATAAGCATTTATGATGTTTTATCATATTATTTACAATACTTTACGTAATATTTTTAATGAAAACTTGCCCCAAGTTATTTTCAGTTTTTTACCAGTTGTGTGACTGGGATCACTGAATATTTTGTATGAATTTCGTAAATTCATTAAAAATCTTGAGGCAAGTTTATGCGATGTAAAAATGAAGAATTTATTACGGGTGCCGTTTTTCATATCTATAACCATGCGATAGACAAGTATTCTTTATTCCATAGCGACGAAGACTACCGGCTATTTTTAAATATCCTGCAAAGGAAAATCGAAAAAATTCCTGCAAGTATATTTGCGTATTGTTTAATGCCAAACCACTATCATTTTCTTATCAGGCAGGACAGTGAGAAGAAAATTTATCTCATATTCAATTATGCTTTCATCTCCTATGCACAGATTTATAATAAAATATATGGACGAAAGGGCCCAATATTCAGGACTCCCTTACAGCATAAGGCTGTTACAAATCAGGAGTATTTGATACAATTATGTAAATACATTCACATGAATCCGGTTTCCGCCGGGCTGGTTGATCATCCTGAAGATTGGGCCTATTCAAATTATCTGGAGTGGATAAAGAAAAGAAACGGCAAATTATTTGCTCAGGAAATTCATGATAAATATTTTCCGGAGCCAAAAGAGTATATTGAATTTATTGAA
>CALMFL010000031.1 GCA_937862595.1 uncultured Fidelibacterota bacterium | reverse complement strand
AACCGGTTCTATTATGATTTTGACACCCCCGTGCCCTTTACCGAGGAAGATCTCGGACGCATCGAAGCCGAGATGCACAAGATCATCGCCGAAGACCAGCCGGTCACGCGCAGAGAGATCTCACGCAACGATGCGATCAAATTTTTCGAGGAACTCGGCGAAACCTACAAGGTCGAGATCATCCGGGAGATACCGGAGAACGAAACCCTGACCCTCTACAGCGAGGGCGATTTCACCGACCTTTGCCGCGGTCCGCACCTGGTCTCCACCGGCAAGATCCCCGCATTCAAATTATTGAGCGTCGCCGGCGCCTACTGGCGCGGAAACGAAAAGAATAAGATGCTGTCCCGCATTTACGGCACGGCATTCCCCTCAAAGAAAGAACTGAACGCCTATCTGCTCTTCCTTGAAGAGGCCAAAAAACGCGATCATCGCAAACTGGGCAAAGAACTTGATCTTTTTGAGATATCCGAAGCCATCGGCCAGGGACTTTCCCTCTGGTTCCCCAAAGGCGCCGCCTTGCGGAAGCGCATCGAAGACTACTGGTATGCCGAGCACCGCAAGCGCGGGTACGAGATCGTTCAGACGCCCCACATCGGGAAGGCGGACCTGTGGCAGACCTCGGGACACCTGGGCTTTTACAAAGAATCCATGTATCCGGTCATGCCGGTCGAAAACCAGGATTATTATCTGAAACCGATGAACTGCCCCTTCCATATCATGATATTCAAACGGCGCCAGACCAGTTACCGCGACCTGCCCGTCCGTTACGCGGAACTGGGCACGGTGTACCGCTACGAAATGTCCGGGGTTCTGCACGGACTGATGCGGGTACGCGGGTTCACCCAGGACGACGCACATATCTTCTGCACTCCCGACCAGCTGAACGACGAGGTCGAGAAGCTGCTTCAGTTCTCTTTCGACTACCTGCGCGCTTTCGGATTTGAGGAATACGAGGTCTATCTTTCCACCAAGCCCGAGGAAAAATTCGTCGGCGAACCGGTCTTGTGGGAACAGGCGCAGGAATCCTTAAGCAGGTCCATGAAAAAGATGCACATTGACTATAAGGTCGACGAAGGCGGCGGCGCTTTCTACGGTCCGAAGATCGACATCAAGATCAAAGATGCGATCGGCCGCACCTGGCAATGCACGACCATTCAATTCGATTTCAACGAACCCGAACGCTTCGATATCGTTTATACCGGCTCCGACGGCGAACAGCATAAGCCCCTGATGATCCACCGCGCGATCATGGGATCCCTGGAACGTTTTATCGGCGTCCTGATCGAACACACCGCCGGGAAATTCCCGCTCTGGTACGCTCCCGTACAGGTCATGCTGATCCCCGTTTCCGAAAAATACAATGAGGCGGCCCGCAGGATCGCCGAAGCGGCCATCGCGGAGAACCTGCGTGCCGAAGTCGACGAACGAAACGAGCGCGTCGGCTACAAGATCCGCGAAGCCGAGACCATGAAAGTCCCCTATATGATCGTGGTCGGCCAGAAGGAAGTGGAAGAGGGCACGGTAAAGCTTCGCCAGCAGGGCGGGGAAGAGCTGGAGCTTATGACCGTCGATGAGATGGTCGCCTTCCTGAAAAAAACGGAACGTGAAAGAAGCTGAGCGCAAGGCGTTAAGGTCCCGGTCCCGGCTCCCGAAAATCTCTCGTTGATCCCCGTTAAAGGGATTGTTTCCGGATAAAGGCATCGAAACCGCTGACCCATCACCGCAGATCACTGCCGGCATGCCGATGAAAAGATACTGCTCCGACCGGAGAACAGGGTGCGGAACATATAAGGAGAAAACGAAATGAAAGCGTACGGAGCATCAAAATTCGTTAATAATAAGGTCATTATCCGCATCCGCGACCGCGTGTGCGAAAGTCCCGAAGAGCTCATGGAAAGCGAACTCTTTACGGAGGTCGTTTCCCGGTATGTTTCGGACCTGAAACAGAAACAGGCGAGCTGCCTCGGAATTTTCGGAAAAACCCCTTCGGACATCGGGAAGCAGGACATTGAAAAGCTTGTCCGCGTACTG
>CALMFL010000030.1 GCA_937862595.1 uncultured Fidelibacterota bacterium | reverse complement strand
AGATCAACAACGAATCCCGCAAGATATCCCTCGGAGACAAGCAACTGGAAGCCAATCCCTGGGAAGTTCTTGAAGAAAAATACAAGACGAACAAGATGGTCAAGGCCAAAGTCCTGAAGATCCTGGACAAAGGCATCATCATGACCATCGATGAAGAAGAAGTTGAAGCGATCGTTCCGCTCAGCACGATGTCCAAAAAGGACAAACGTGACTATACCCGCGACATCAAGGTCGGCGACGAGTTGGAACTGCGCGTGGTGGAAGTCCGCCAGGATGACCGTAAGATCGTTCTCGCCTACGAAGACCTCGGGCTATCCGAGGACGACAAGGACATCGCACGCGTGATCGCCAAACAGGAAGACGTCACACAGAAGATCCAGATCTCGGACGAGCTGATGTCGAAATTCCGGAGCAAAGAGGCCAAGTCGGAACCGAAGGAAACCAAGGCAGCAGCCGAAGCGGAAAAAAGCGAGGCTGAGCCGGAAGAACCTAAAGCGAAAAAAGGCAAAGCCGAACCCAAAGCCGAAACCGAAGCTGAAACCGAAGAACCCAAAGCGGAAGCTCCCAAGAAAGCTGCCAGGAAAAAGACCGTAAAAGAAACGGAACCCAAGGCAACGGAAGAAGAAGCGGAAGCTGAGACGGAAACAGCCGCAGAAGAAGACGCTCAATAAGTCCGGGTCTTATTAACGATAGAAAGCCGTTCATTCGTGAACGGCTTTTTTTATTTCTTACATTTCAGGGAAAGGCGAAAAATATTAAACGATTTTACGGAAATGCAGACGAATTATTTTTTATGTTTGGGAAAATATGTGATATTGTATTTTAAATTGTGAAATCACGATATTATTTTTAAATTTACAAAATTGCCGGGTGCTTACTATGAAAAACATATTGCCAAAAATCATTGTATCGGTCGGAGCCGTCGTCTTGTGGTTCCTGATCATCTCGAATCAGAATTATATCAGTGTCGTTGACCTGCCGCTCTCGGTCTATGAACCGAGGCCGGACATGACGCTCGAGGAACCCTTGCCCAAAATGGTAAAAGTGAGGGTTGAAGGGGCCGGACTCTCATTCTATCTCCAAAAATGGTCCAAAAAGGCGTCCCTGATCCTGGATGTCGGAACGATCACCCATAGCGAACGGCTGTCCCTGAAATCGTATTTCAACGAACATCCGAACCAGGTGCTCCTGCATAAGGAAATGCGGTTCATGGAGATCGTCTATCCGGACAGCATCGACATCAGGATAGACCGTAAGATCTCGAAAAGTTTTCCCGTGCAGATCGTGTCGGATATTTCGCTCAAGCCCGGGTATATCCGGGTCGGGTCCCCGGACGTTCCCGAGGTCACGCTGACCGGACCGGAAAATTATATTGCGTCCATCCGGCGTATCGAAACGGAACCGTTCAATAAAGAAAATGCGGATATCACCTTTCAGGCGCTTATCCCGGTAAAGAATCCGAACCCCGAACTGGTCGAAATAGTGCCGGCGAGCGTCGGGGTTCAGTTTGAGATCGAAATGATCGGTGAGCGTACGATCCCGAATATCCCGGTGAGGGTCCGGAACCAGCCCTCAGACCTGGAGATCCAGCTCATCCCCAATCTGGTCAGTCTGCGCGTAACCGGCGGGAACGATCAGATACAGTCCCTGACCCCGTCGGATTTTACGGTCTATTTCGATTACCTTACCCAGTGGTTCCCGAACAAAAATTATTATCCGGTTAAAATAACCCCGCCCGCCGAGGTGCTCGATATCATCCGGGTCGTGCCCGAACAGATCGAGGTCGTGGTCGTAAGGAAAAAAGAATGATGACGGAACGTCCCGGCACATATCCCTGCATTCTGGGGATCGAATCGTCCTGCGACGAAACGAGCGCCGCCATTCTGCAGGGCTTTCAGGTCAGATCGCATATCGTGTATTCTCAGATGGTCCATAAAAAATACGGCGGAGTGGTCCCCGAACTCGCCAGCCGCGCCCATGAACACGCGATTTCGCAGGTGGTCCACGCCGCATTTGAGACGGCAGGACTGCTTCCGGGGGATATCGATGCGATCGCCGTCACCTACGGTCCCGGCCTGATGGGCGCCCTGCTGGTCGGACTGAATTATGCCAAGGGTTTTGCCCTTGCTCAGAACATCCCGTTTATCGGGGTCAATCACGTTGAAGCGCATCTGTATGCGCCCATGCTGGAGTTCCCCGAGCTCGAACCGCCGTTCTTATGTCTCCTGGTTTCCGGGGGGCACACGATGCTCGTCGATGTCCGGGGCGTTAGGGATTTCAGGATCCTGGGGACGACCCGGGACGATGCCGCCGGAGAATCCTTCGATAAAACGGCGCGGCTTCTGAAGATCGGATATCCCGGCGGACCCGTGATCGACACCTTGTCAAGCTCGGGAAATCCCCGGGCGGTCCATTTCCCGCGATCCCTGCTGGACCCGGACAGTCTGGACTTCAGTTTCAGCGGCATGAAGACCGCGGTGCTGAACTTTGTTAAAAAACAGGAGACGATCTCCGACCGGGACAAGGCGGACATCGCCGCCAGTTTTCAGGAAGCGGTCGTGGACGTTTTGAAGGAAAAAGTGCGCCGCGCCATTCAGGTGACCGGCCACCGGCGCGTTGTCCTGGCCGGCGGCGTTGCGGCGA
The DNA here is from genome assembly GCA_937862595.1 of uncultured Fidelibacterota bacterium. Taxonomy (GTDB): domain Bacteria; phylum Fidelibacterota; class Fidelibacteria; order Fidelibacterales; family Fidelibacteraceae; genus M50B103. The sequence continues at coordinate 773 of CALMFL010000030.1, read as the reverse complement.
ACCGGCGCCTTCGTCAGGAACTGCGCAAGCTGGCCGATTCCCTGAAGGTGGAGCTTTTCTATCCGCCCCTGGAATATTGTACGGACAATGCCGCCATGATCGCGGCAACCGGGGTGATGTATTTCCGTAAAGGGTGGTTCTCCGGCCTGGAGACCGGCGCGGTCCCGAATTTAAAATTAACGTAAAGGAATCAAGGACATGGTCATCGTATTCAAACCGAATGCCAGCAAAGAACAGATCGGGCACGTATCGGATTACCTTCATGCGAAGGGATTTGACGTTCACATCAACGAAGGGAAGGAACTGACCATCTTCGGGATTGTCGGCGATACCAAATTGCTGACGCCCGAAACCTTCATTGAAATGGACGGTGTTTCGAATGCTTTCCGCGTCCAGGAATCCTACAAATTATGTTCGCGCACCTTTCACCCCCGGAATACCAGGGTCAGGGTAGGGGACGTGACGATCGGCGGGAACGAGATCGCGGTGATCGCCGGCCCCTGTTCCATTGAAAATGAGGAAATGCTGTCCCATATTTCTTCCGGCATCGTCAAATCCGGCGCAAATCTTATCCGCGGGGGCGCCTTCAAGCCGCGTTCCTCCCCTTACGCTTTCCAGGGACTGGGGGAAGAGGGGTTGAAATATCTCCGCAAGATCGGGGACCGGACCGGACGGCCGGTCGTTTCCGAGGTGATGGCGATCAGCGACATCCCCTTATTTGAAAAATACGTCGACCTGATCCAGATCGGGGCGCGCAACATGCAGAATTTTGC
>CALMFL010000029.1 GCA_937862595.1 uncultured Fidelibacterota bacterium | reverse complement strand
GGATGATGTCGATATCGGCTCCGCAGGATTTTAGCAGTTTTATGAAGGCGATGCGGGTCGGATTCAGGGACATCTTGCGGAGCAGCAGTCTGCTTTTAGGTAAAAGCAAGCCGGCAGCCACCCAGAAAGCCGCGGACGAGGGGTCTCCCGGAACGGAGTATTCGAACCCGGGGATCACGCGGCGAAGCGTATGCACCGAGAGAATGTCCTTGTTCCTGAAAATGGGAATGCGAAACATTTTCATCATGTTCTCGGTATGGTCCCGCGAAAGCTGGGGTTCCTCAACGTAGGTCTTTCCCTGCGCGGACAGGCCGGCGAAGAGGACACAGGATTTCACCTGCGCGCTGGCGACCGGCAGGGTATAATGGATGCCGGTCAGTTTTTTTCCCCGGATATGCAAGGGGAGATGTCCGTCCTGCGCGCGAATGTCCGCGCCCATTTTCGTGAGCGGATCGATGATCCGCTGCATCGGGCGGGCGCTCAGGGAGGCATCGCCGGTCATGGTGAATTCAAGATCCTCCTGCCCGGCAAGCAGGCCGGCAAGCAGGCGGACGGTCGTTCCTGAGTTCCCGCAGTTCAGAATGCCGTCCTGCGGCTGTTTCCAGCCATGGATCCCGGGACTTTCAACGTCTACCGTAAATTTGCCCAGCTGAAAATTCACGCCCAGCTTCTGAAGACAGGCGATGGTGGACAGGGCGTCGGCGCCGATGTTGAGGTGTTTGATCTTGGAACATCCCTTCGCGATGGCCGCGAACATCAGGGCGCGATGGCTTATGGATTTGTCCCCGGGCAGGGTGATCTGTCCGCGGATCGATTCGACCGGGCTGACGGTCTTTTTAATGTGGTCTGTCATAGGCCTATTCTTTGATGACGGTAACGAAATCGGTAATATTGTATTCCAGGTCCTGGATATTCTTTTTGACCAGCTTAAGATGATAAAGCTCCACGCATTCCTTCGAGGCGATCACCATGGCATTCCCCGGCAAGGCTCCTTCCGAGAGCAGGCGCGCGGAAACGGCGGTGTCCTCTTCTTCCACCAGCGGGACATCCGGATAATGACGTTTAAGAAAGGCCTTGCACTGCCGCAGGGCCTGCGGATGCGAATGGATCGACGCGGGCAGGGCGTCCGTCATTTCAGGCCGGCTCATAAGGCATTGATTGACCAGGAAGGGGAAAAAACCCGTGATCTTGCAGTTGTGCGCGGCAAGCCCTTTCACGGTTTCCAGCACAATGCCGCCCGTGGCGTTCTGGATCGGCAGAAGGCCGACCTGTATAAACCCGAAGTTCAGGGCATCGTAAACCTTTTCCGCATTGGTCAGGCAGGATATCCCGGCCCGGGCGAAATGATTGTTCTTCAGCCACAATTTTCCCGCTTCCTGCGAAAAGCTTCCTTCCCCGCCCATCACGCCGAGCGTAAAGGGCGTATCCGGCTGAATATTCACCCTGCGGATATTGGCGGAAACCTCATGGGTTGCCGCGATGAATTCCTTGAACATGTTCACCGACTGGGGATTGTAAACCAGCATGTCCCGGAACAGCTGCGGCGTATCGTTGCTGCAGAAACGCTCCACGTCCCGCAGCATGGTGTACCCGAGGGTGGGCGTATTCGTGTTGGGCAGGTTCATCTGTTTCAGGACGTTGCCGACAAAGTGGGTGACCCCCTGGGAATAGGCGATGCTTTTATCATGCTCTTCGGGCGTGATGATCTTGGTAAAAAAGCGCCAGGAAGCGAAGGTTTCCGCCCAGGTGCCCGCCAGTTCGGGATATTGCTGCGACGGCGTGATGATCATCAGGTTGTTCTGGTTGACCGCATAGCTGTCCGGACCGAAAAGCGGATGCACGCCCAGATGGCGTATGCCGGGGATGCCCTCATCCATCCATTGAAGGGGGAGGGATTTTACGGACGCCATGTCGATGACGGTCGAAGTGCTTGAAAAGCGCGAGGCATTGTCACGGATAAAGGCTTCCATCGACGAGATCGGCATGCACAGAAAGACCGTTTCCTGTTTCAGGGCGGTCGGAAGATCGACGAAGCGGACATGCTCCTGCTCCCGCCGGATCACGTCCGAAGCGTGTTCATAGACGACGACCCCGCCGTGTTCCGACAGGATCTGCGTCCATAATTTCCCGAAACGGCCATATCCGATGACCGAAAAGCGTATGGGGTGATCAGTTTTTTGCAATGGTCTTTCCTATCGCGCCGGCGATGATCTCGATCTCTTTCATCAGATCGCTGAATTGTTTGATCGTCAGGGACTGCGGACCGTCGGAGAGGGCTTTTTCCGGGCAGTTGTGCACCTCCACCATGATCCCGTCCGCGCCGGCGGCGACGGCGGCGCGCGCCATGGGGATGACCAGCTCGCGCTGTCCCATGGGATGGCTCGGATCGACGATGATCGGCAAATGGGATTTCTTTTTGATCACCGGAACCGACGAAAGGTCCAGGGTAAAGCGGGTGGATTGTTCAAAGGTGCGGATGCCCCGCTCACAGAGAATGATCCGCTGATTGCCTTTGCTGGCAAGGTATTCGGCCGAATTCAGCCATTCGTCGATCGTGGCGGAAATGCCGCGTTTCAGCAGCAGGGCCTTCTTCACATGCGCCAGTTCCTTGAGCAAGGCAAAATTCTGCATGTTGCGCGCGCCGATCTGGATCAGGTCGACATATTTTTCAAATAAGGGGATGTCGCTGATCGCCATCACCTCGGAAACGACCGGC
>CALMFL010000028.1 GCA_937862595.1 uncultured Fidelibacterota bacterium | reverse complement strand
GAGGTATTGTCGCAGTCGAATCCTTCCTTTGCGGGAAGGGGCGTGATGCAGAAGACCACCTGGCCTTCCGGGTTCTGGTAGAAATAATAATTCTTGGAATTCCCTTCGGGGCGCATATCCACGATCATCGGGTCGAAGAGCGCTTTAACCGGTTCGGTGATCCCGGCCTCATGCGAATCCGGATGAACGGGGAAATCCTGTCCGCTCATTAAGCCGATCGCCCGGGCATGCGCGCCCGCGCAATTGATGACGAGCCCGGCGGAAAAACGTTCATGCGCCGTGCGGACCTCGGTGATCTTCCTCCGGAGAGTGCGGATCTCCTGCACGTCCTCGTGAAAATAAAAATCGGCGCCCTGCTCCCTTGCCATCTGGTAGTAGGCGTCGGCGGCCAGCAGGGGAGAGGCAGAGCCGTCCCCCGGGGAAAAGGTGCCGCCTCGAAGGTCACGCGTGGTGATCCCGGGGACAAGGCCTGCGATCTCTTCCGCGGAGATCCAGCTGATGTTCAGGTGGAATTTTTTTTGGATGACGAGAAGATCCTTCAGGGCCGTTTCGTCCTCCCGCCGGTACACCGGATAGAGGTAGCCGCCCTGTTTCCAGTGGATGTCGCGGCCGTGCTCGCGGAGCATTCCGGAAAAACAACGGATGCTTTCCTGGCAGATCGCGATCTTTGCCGGGTCGGAATGCGTTGCGCGGATCCCTCCGATCGCCGCGCGGTTCTGTCCGCGTCCCGGGGATGCTTCCTTTTCAATGACCGCGACCGAAACAGGCCTCGTTGCCATCGAGTAAGCAAGGGGAAGTCCCACGCTGCCGGCTCCGATGATCAGAATATCGTAGTTTTTCATCATAGTGTCCGTTTATGTCTCGTTGCCGGTCTCGTTGAGCAAGGAGCGCATCGTGATCTCCACCGATAAGGGGCGCCGGGTGTTCGGCGTCAGGGATTCGGGGGCTATCTGCAGTTCCCTGAAAATGCGCGGGATCAGCAGAGAGCAGTTCTTGCCCCCGCAGGAACCCATGCCGACGCGCAGTACTTTCAACTGGTTCAGATCGCGAACCCGGTGTTCGCGGATAAAAGCTTTGATCTCGCCCACGGTGACCATTTCGCAATGGCACACGACCGCGTCGTCGGGAAGATAGCCGAGAGACGCCTCTTCCAGGGGCCGGGTCTCGGTTTCCGGCTGAACCCGGATCCCCGCAATGTCCTGCGCGTGCTCTAAGCTTGTTTCAAGCGTCAGCAGGGTGGTTTTGGTCGACTTGTCGAAGCGGATCCTTTTCACGATGCCGTCCTCCAGATAATGCCCGTCGATATCGGTCAGGGGAAGAGCTGCCCCGGGTCCGAAATCGGGGATGAATTCGTAGGGCAGGACGAGCTCGGCGCGGGTGGGGGATATTTTTTTAGCGAGGCTGATCGCCAGGCCCGGACAGATCGCGACGCATTTCATGCAGCCCGTGCACTCGCCGGTGTATTCCGGGATATCCATGATGTTCCCCCGGCGGGGATTCAGGGTGATCGCATGAACGGGACAGACGGTCTCGCAGGGATTGCAGGGGATCTCCTGCAGGCAGTGGATAAGCGGCTGAAAGCGTTCCGTCAGCACGATCTTTTGCCGGGGAAAGACCTTGCCCGGATGGCTGCGGAGGATTTCCGCCTTTTCATAATAGCTGTCGTCAATATGTATTTTTTTGCCCAGTTCCTTTGCCAGGGTCAGTCCCGCAATGCGTCCCCCGAACATGGCGGAGGAAGCCTCGGCGATCGCATCGGCGTCCCCGGCTTTTACGACCGGGAAGCCGAAGGACTTCGCCATGTCGTAGAACTCGTCGATGGGCGAGAGGCCGACCGCGATCAGCAGGGTGTCCGCCTCAAAGGTCTTTGCGGTGCTCAGAACGGGGTGAAGATCCCGGTCCACTTCCGCGATGGTGACGCGTTCGACCCTGTCCTTCCCCCCGGCGTGCAGCACGGTATGGTTCAGGTAGATCGGAACGCCCATGCGGCGGATCTTGTCCGCATGCACTTTATAGCCGCCGGGTTCGGGCAGAATATCGCAGATCCCCCGGACGGCGATCCCGGCCTGCAGGGCGTGATAGGCGGCGATCAGTCCGACATTACCGCTTCCGACAATAAAAACATGGTCCGAGGCCTTGACCCCGTCGCGGTTCACCAGTGTCTGGAACGCACCTGCGCCGAAAACGCCCGGAAGCTGGTTGCCGGGGAATACCAGCGAGCGTTCGCGCGCCCCGGCGGAGACGATCAGTCCCCTGAAATCAAGGACGGCATAGCGTTCGTTGTCAAGAAGGATACCCGCTTTCCGGTCCTTGTAAATACCCGCGACCATGGCGTTGTTCAATACCGTGATCCCTGCGTGTGCGCGCACCTTTGCATCCAGCAAAGCGGCGATCTCGTGGCCGCGGGTACCGGCGTAACAGTCCGCGGTGGATCCGAAGAATTTATGGGTCTGCAGCAGCAGCTTGCCGCCGAGGGAAGCCTTGTCGTCGGCGATGATCACCGAAAAGCCCGCATCCGCCAGCTCCAGCGCCGCGGTCAGTCCGGAAGGACCGCCGCCGCTTACCAGAACATCGCAGCTGAAATTCAGGGGGCGCGGCTTTCCGGAAGGTTCGGAATTCTCCGGCAATTCGGGCAAGCCGTCCAGGGTCCGGACATCCATGCCTTCTTTTAAAGGGGTGATGCAGGATTTCAGGGGAGAACCGCCGATCAGGACCGTGCAGTGCGAACATTGTCCGTTCGCACAGAAGATGCCCTGTGCCGCACGGTTCCTGTGATGTAGCGAAAAGGTCGTAATGCCGTTTGCGATCAGCGCCGCCGACACGGGATCTCCCTCAAACCCCTCGCAGGGCGTGCCGTTGCAGGTAAAACGAACGCGTTTTTTCTCTTTGATCTCCAGGACCGGATGCTGAAGCAGTTCTCGCACAAAAATCTCCTTAAAAAAAACACAAAAATGTAGTGAAAAAAAACGTCAAAATCATGCAAAATATCCCCCATTTACAGAAATCCGGGTTTTTGGATTCCGCTGAGATTTTTTTATTGTCATAGCTATTTTTTTAA
>CALMFL010000027.1 GCA_937862595.1 uncultured Fidelibacterota bacterium | reverse complement strand
TTAAGGTCGAGGTTAAGCTTGAGATTGGTGCCGACAAGGACTTTAACATCGGCGCAGCCTATCCGAATCCCTTCAACCCGACAACGGTCGTGCCGCTGAACCTGGCGAAAGACGCGGCGGTTCGCGCGACGCTTTACGACCTCCGCGGTCATGCGGTAAAAGAGCTGATGAACGGCGATCTGTCAGCCGGTTCGCATGCGCTGAGGATCGACGGATCGGACCTGAGCACGGGCATTTATTTCGTGCATGTTTTGGTGAACGGCGTGATGCAGGTGCGGAAGATCGCATTAATAAAATAATTGTTGGGGCGTATTGCAATACGTCCCATCCGTATAGATCATTAAATCCCTTCCTGTTGAGAAACGAGAGGGGATATATCGGGTGTAAAGTCGGGAATTGAATGTGTTTAAACATCGTTCTGCAGGAGGAGTTATGAAACGTTTTGTTATTCTGTTAATGGCAATCATTCTGTTCGTGTCGCTTTCCCTTGCCGGCACCTACAGCGGCGGGGACGGAACGTCGGGGAATCCTTATCAGATCTCGACCGCCAATGATCTCAGCGAATTGTTCGGGAACAGCGCGGACTGGGCGGCCGGAATTTACTTTATTCAGACGGCGGACATTACCATGCTCTCAGGCTGGACCGCCATCGGTAGCTCGGGCACAAATTTTCGGGGAAATTACGACGGTCAGGGTTACAAGGTTTCAGGTGTCGCCATTAATAATACCGGTCTTGATTATCAGGGTTTCTTCGGCTATACGAACGAAGCCGCTATTCAAAATTTGGGCGTCGATGTCAGCCTTAACGTGAAAAGCGTCAGCGGCGGCCTGATCGGGTATTCACAAAATACGACAGTCGCGAATTGCTATTCGGAAGGGTCGGTAACGTGCTATTACGGTTCGGCCGGTGGGCTGATCGGACGGGTAAACGGCGGCACGGTAACGGGGTGTTACAGCACGGCCAGCGTCAGAGCGGCGAACGGTCCTTCCGGCGGTTCATATTGCGGGGGGTTAATTTCAAGTACGGATATGGCTGCTTCAACTGTTAGCAATTGTTATCATACGGGCGGGAATGTTCAGGGTGCCGATTATGTCGGGGGCGTCATTGGCGCCTTGATGCATGGAACAATGAGCGGCTGTTATAGTACGGGGACAGTTTTAGGTTCAAGCCAGACAGGCGGACTGGTCGGGAATAACGGGGCTGCAATTAATAACTGTTATAGCCATGCCGTGGCCAATTGCGGAAATGTCGCCGGCGGCTTTGTCGGATCAAATACAGGCGGCGGTACGATAACCAATTCCTACAGTACGGGAAATCCGGGTGCGACCACGAATGAAGGTGGATTTGCGGGGCAGAATAGCGGCACCATCAGCGATTGTTTCTGGGATATCACCACATCCGGAAGCGAAACCAGCGCCGGCGGCACCGGAAAAACAACAACAGAAATGAAAACGCTTACCACCTTCACCGGCGCCGGCTGGGATTTTGAAGTGGAAACAAGCAACGGCACCAACGATTACTGGGATATGGACAACTCCCAATCCATCAATAGCGGCTATCCCTTCCTCAGCTGGGAAAACGGCGCGGAAGTGGCCCTGCCCATAACCCTGGCATCCTTTGACGCTGTCTATGCGAACGGCGCCGTTTTTGTGACCTGGGTCACGGAATCCGAGTCCGAGAACGCCGCCTTCCG
>CALMFL010000026.1 GCA_937862595.1 uncultured Fidelibacterota bacterium | reverse complement strand
CTGTAATTAACTTGATTGCCTTATCGTCCTGCTGACGGGCGTATTCGGACTGATCGGCGTTCTGCTCATCAAACCCGAAGATTGACGCAAGCGAAAATAAGAAAAAAAGCTCCCCTTCATGCGAACGGGAGCTTTTTTTTCATGGATCGGGGAAACCGGATAGATCCAAATAAATTGACTCAAATAAATCAATCCCGCCCCTTCGCCGCGTCAGACCGTCGATCCACTGTATCTTATGACTATAACGATACTGTAATTCTTTCAAGGAAGGGCCGCCGATGCCTTTTTTCATTGAAATATTGTCCCGTACGCCGTCGATCCGTTATTTAACGCGCTCAAAGATTTGTTTTTTTAAAATAATAGTGTAATTTACTTCCTGTCAACTGAGGAACGACAATGACAAAAAAATGGCTCGCACTCTTCGGCCTCGGTCTTGCCCTGCTTTCCGCCGATCCCCTGGCCACCTTCAAGGGATATGTGCTGGATGAACAAAAGCAGCCCCTGGCCGGCACGAACATCATTTTCCGCGAAACGCTTCAGGGAACCGCGACGGACAAGAACGGCTATTTTTATATCAAGATGCCGCCCGGCACGTATAAGGTCGCGGTCTCGTTCATGGGCTACAGGACCATCGAAGAAAGCGTTATCCTCCTTGCGGACAAGGCCCTTGAAAAAGAATTCGTCATGACCCTGGAATATTTTGAGATCGGCGGGATCATCGTACAGGCGGACCGCGAGTTGCTCCCCACGGAGGCGGAGACAAAAACCCGCATCTCCAGCGGCGAGATCGAGCATCTGCAGGCCTCCAACCTCAGCGACGTGATGCAGCTGACGCCCGGCATCCGCTTTGAGAACCCCGGCATGGCGGAAAAGAAGCAGGCCGGGATCCGCGCCGCGTCCGTGGACGACGATGCGGATGACAACGAGTATTTCGGGGCGCAGGTCCGGGTGGACAATATCCCGCTTTCCAACAACGCGAATATGCAGATCGACACCAGAACGACCACCGGCAGCGGCGACCTGCTGACGACCGAGAACTCCGGCGTGGATCTGCGGCAGATCCCGGCCGACAATATCGAATCGGTGGAAGTCGTCCGCGGGATCCCTTCCTCGAAATACGGGGACCTGACCTCCGGCATCATCAACGTCACGACCAAATCGGAGATCTCGAATCACCGCATCAAATTCAAATACAATTTTTACAATCAGGAAGTCAACCTGGGCGGCGGTTTCAAACTCTCGGACGTCCACCATCTCGACTACAACCTGAATTACGCCTACAGCGTCCGGGACAAACGCATCCCCGAGGAGAATTTCTCCCGGGTCGCCGGTCAGCTGGCGCTGACCAGCCGGCTGCTGCAGAACCTCTACACGATGAAGAACCGCCTGTACTACACCCGCGCCTTCGACGAGCGGGAACTGCGCGCGGACGACCTGAACCTGACGGAAAAATACAACCGCGACTACACCCTGCGCTATGCTCACCAAAGCACCTATCTGCTGACCTCGAACCAGAAACTGGAAATGGATGCATCCCTCAATTATACCCGGCAGAACTCCTATACGAAACGGCTGGTGTCCACGGACAACACCTATGTGAGCGGCCTGATGGAAGAAGGCACCGATACCGGCATGTACGTTCAGAATTACATTTCCGAACTTTTCGTTCTGGGCGAAGCGGTCAACCTTTACCTTGACCTGAATTACTCGGGTACTTTCCCGCTGCTGGGAACGGACCATACCTTTCTCGCCGGGGTCACCTACCGGAACGAGTTCAATCGCGGCGAGGGGCGGGTCTTTGATCCGATGAAACCCCCATCGGCCAGCGGCAGCACCCGAAGCCGGCCCCGTTCCTACGACGGCATTCCGGGTCTTGCGACCAGCAGTTTTTATGTGGAGGACAAGATCAAGGGAACCTTGCTCCTGCCCTATTATCTGAACCTGGGCGCCCGGGTGGAAGCCTACGGAGCGGACAGGCTGCTCGCTCACGAATACGGCGTTTTCTTCAACCCCCGCCTGAACCTGGTGCTTTATCCCACCCCCTCCACGCAGATCCGTCTGGGCTACGGAGAAACCTCCAAAGCGCCGTCCCTGGCCATGCTGCACCCGAACCCCATCTATCTGGACGTGGACGACGTCAACAACATCGTGGATTCCCTGGTCATCGTATCGACCTACATCTACTCCACTGAAAACCCCGCGCTTCAGGCCTCGCGCCAGGAAAAATGGGAAGCCAGCCTGGACCAGCGCATCGGCGACCTCGGGCTGAGCCTGACGGCTTACCTGAACACCACCTACGGCGGCTTCGCCTCGACCGCCCGCCTGCCGATCTTTGTCTATAAATACGATTACACCGTATCCGAGACCGATCCGCCGCTCAGAGATTCCATCACCACGACCTATACGATCTATGAGAATTCCCTGACAACGGAAACCCGGGGCATCGAACTGTCCCTGAAGACAAGACCCGTCACCCCCCTCAACCTCCGGCTCGGCATCCAGGCGGCCTACAACTACACCTACAGCTGGAAGGACAACAGTTACGATTTCCGGGGATACGTCTATGATCCCGCGATCGGACAGGATGTCAATCCGTTCTTCCTGCCGCTGACCGTCGAACGCGAAAAATGCTACATTAATTACAACCTTGATCTCAAGGTCAAAGAGCTTGGCGCCTGGGCGACCGTCTCCGCACAGCAGGTGGTCTTTGACAGGGACCGCTATATCGGACTGAACGACTCGCTTGCCGTCGGCTACCTTGATGCCCACGGGGAACAGGTGCTCTTCAGCGAAGCGGAACGCGCCGCGATCGGCAGTTCGACCTACAAACGGATCTATGCGGATTACTGGTATCTCGTAGAGAACCGGAAGAACATCTGGGTCTTTAACCTGCGGGTCAGCAAATCCCTGGGGGACGCCGCCGAATTCTCCTTTTACGTCAACAACTTCTTCAATTCGCGTCCGCTCTATCTGCGTCAGCGCACCTCGGTGGAGTCCTATACGATGGAAAACCCCGAACTGTATTTCGGCATCGAGGTCAGCGCCAAGGTGGACGACCTGTTCCGGAGCAACCGCAATCAGCTGAAAACGGGAGAGGTGAAACGATGAACTGTCATAACGATCGATCACGGCAAATGAAACGGGCGCCCTTCTTTCTGTTCCTGCCACTGGTCCTTTTTATCCTGATCCTGCCGGTCGTGAACTGCACCCTGCAGATCGCAGCCCCGTCATCCATGCGTTTCTCGGCCGGCATCACCGTGCTCGACACCACCGCCCGGGATGCCGACAGCCTGGTCGCAGGCGCGCGCGTGGTCATGCAGTCCGTCACCTACGGCGATGTTTACGAATCCGTGACGAACGACGCGGGCGTCGCCCTGTTCGGCAGCCTGCTCCCTGACCGCTACAACATCCTGGCTTCCGGAAGACGGGCATCGCTCAGCGAAGTGGTGATCATCAACGGCCAGCTTCAGGACACCTCCCTGTACATTGCGGAGAACGACACCCTGGAACTGACCGTGATCGCCCAGCTGTCTTTCGCCAGCGCCCTCGTGATGTCGGAGATCTACTATTCCGGCGCGATCCCCAAACCCGTGCCGCAGTATTACCACGACCAGTTCCTGGAAATATACAACAACAGCCCCGTCACCCTCTATCTGGACAGCCTGCTGATCGCCGATGTCGAATACGGCTACGCGCAGGACAGCCTGATCCACGCCGTGCACGCCTACATGTTCCCCGGCGACGGCGACGACTACCCCATCGAACCCGGCCAGTTCATCGTGGTCGCCCAGGACGCGATCGACCATTCCCCCGTTCCGATCCGGAGCGTGAACCTGCTGGGCGCCGATTTCGAATACTATGTTGCGGACCAGGGCGACGTCGACAATATCTATGTCACGAACATGGTCCAGCTTCATCACAAATACGGGGTCGATTTTCTGTACTCCGTGTTCAACAACGCCCTCTGCCTGATGAAGGTGGACGACCCCTACAAGCACGGCTACGATGAGTTCGAGCGCATCCTTCTGCCGAAATCCGCGGTGATCGACGGCGTGGAATACCGCGACAACCTTGCGGAGACCAACATGAAACGCCTGGATCCCGGGATCGACGGCGGACTGACCGGGGGCATTCCCTCCTATTCCAACCAATCCGTCGAACGGAAGATCGAACGCATGGAAGGGTCGCAGATCATCCTGATGGACAATAACAACAGCAGTCTGGACTTTCATGTGCTGAAACCTCCCACACCGGGTTACGTCACCCTGGAGGGCCAGGAATGAAAAAGTGTTTTCTGACAGCGATCTGTCTGGCGAGCCTGGCCTTTGCCCAAATGAGCGCCCCGGAATACCATTTCCTGGACATCCGTTCCGCCCTGATCCCCGGGAACCCCGCCCTGCTGACCGTCGGAGAGATCCCCTATGATTTCGCCTTCGGCTACCTGAACGACCGGGAAGGCGGCGATTACCGGCTTCCCTTTACGCCCGAAGGCAAGGACTACCACGGAACGAGCGCCACGGCCTACAAGGCAATGGCGAACGGCGCGGTCTTCGCCGGCCGCTTCGCCTACCGCTATGAACGGCGGATCAATAAGCTGTGGCTGCATAATGCGGAAAATCATCTCAACATTCCCCTCTATTTTGCGGACAGCACCTCCGGGGATTTCGAACTGAACGGCATCGACTGGAACATCCTCTTTTCCTATCCGCTGGGAGAACACGTCCGGGCGGGCGTGGATGTCTTCTACAACGTGGACGAGCAGTTCAAGACCGTTTTCCCCATGCCGAACATCAAGCGCAACGACCTGAACATCCGGCCGGCGATTGCCTTCCTCAATGAGCG
>CALMFL010000025.1 GCA_937862595.1 uncultured Fidelibacterota bacterium | reverse complement strand
TCTTTCTGTTTCGTTTCACACCAGTATTCCGGTGTTCTACATAAGTATAACACCAATACACGACAATGGCAAGAAATATTTTCATTTTTTTCAATATTTTTTTAAAAAATCACTTAAAGTCCTTTATTTATGCGGGATTTTCGGGCAAAAAAAATTATAAAAAAGTAAAAAAAACCGTCATAAAAGGACCGTACACCCCGGATCACCGGCTTACCGGGTCCCGGAAATAATTCAAAGAAATAGGATTTCAGAAGAAAAAAACCGTTGCATTTCCGCTTATAATACTACATATTTCATGGCTTTGTCGTAATATTATCGTTAAAGGAGCTTAACGTGAAACAGACATATAATCCCAGCAACCGGAAACGCAAGAACAAACACGGTTTCCGCAAACGCATGGAAACCGCAGCGGGACGCGCCGTGTTGGCACGCAGACGCAGAAAAGGACGGAAACGCCTGACTGTTTCTGATGAATGAAGCTGACACTGAAAAAATCCGAGGTCCTGAAAAACAAAAAAGAGATCTCGAGCTTATTTGAAAACGGGAAATGGAACAAAGGGCGGTACGTGAATATCGTATCATGTCCCGCGGAAGACCGCAAAGTTCTGTTTGCCACTGCGCGCCACCTGAAAGGTGCCGTTACGCGAAACAGAGGGAAACGTTACCTTCGGGAATGCTACCGCAATCACAAGGAATGGTTTTCCTCTTTGCATATGTACGGATTAATCCTAAAAAAAATACCTGACGACCGCCCTCTGGAAAAAATTCTCACGGATCTGCAGGTGCAATTGCATCATGATTAGAAAAATATTTCTTGCTCTCATCCGATTTTATCAACGTGCCATCTCGCCGTACCTGGGCCGCAGCTGCCGCTTTTATCCGACCTGTTCCCGGTATACCTATGAGGCGATCGAAACCTACGGCGCCCTGAAGGGAACCTGGATGGGGCTTAAACGGATCGTGAAATGTCATCCGCTGCATCCGGGCGGATACGATCCGGTAACAAAACACGACCATCATTAAAGGAGACCGCCTTGGATAAAAAAAGCATCCTGGCATTCGTACTGATCGGCATTCTGATCGTTTTTATGCCGTATTACCAGAAATGGCTCAATCCCGTGGATGAAACGGCGGTCGCCCCGGCCGAAACGGCCGTCAGCGTTGAACAGACGCCCACCCCCGCGGAATACATTCAGCCGCAGCTGACCCTGCAGGTCCGCGAGAATGCGATGGAGTCCAAAGATGTCGTGATCCGGAACGAAAAATTCGCCATGTCGCTTTCGAGCCTTGGCGGCGGGACCGTCCGGGAATATGAGATATACGCGTATCCGGGCAAAGACGGGAATCCCGTCGAACTGATGCCCGCAGAGGCGTCGGCGAACCTGAACCTCAGCTATACGAACATTTATCAGGATCCCTCGGGACTCGACGCCATCGCCTTCGACTGTCCCCGCCTGGACAGGATGGCAAGCGGTGATACGCTTCTGATCGACAAAGAAACCGTTATTAGCTATAAAGCCATCACGCCTGAAGGGATCAGCGTTCAAAAGACCTTTACCTTCTACCCGGACCGCTACGATTTCAAACTGGATGTCACCTTTGCCGACTATCTGCAGAAGCTTTCGGGCCTGCGCTACTCGCTGGTCTGGGAAGACGGCTTCGCCATAACGGAAAAAAGCCTGGCGGATGACATCATGTATACCGGACTCTATGCACAGATGGGAAGCGAACTCGCCAAACTTGAGACTCGAAAGGCCAAAATAGACGTTCCGCAGTCTCTGAACACGGACGGACAGACCGACTGGGTCGCCTTCAAGTCCAAATATTTTACCGGCTTTATGGCGCCGCTTGAAAGCAAGGGTCAGCGCTCGGAAATGGTCATGGTCAAAGGAAAGGACAGCCGCGATTTTTCAGCCGCGCTGGTCATGGGACTTTCCAAGGGAAATTATCAGCAGGACTCCTTTGTCATCGGACTCGTTCCGGCGGAAAAAAAGCTTCTCGCTTCCTATAATATGGGGCTTGAAAAAACCATGAACTGGGGCGGCCCGATCATCAAGCCTTTCTCGATCGCCCTGCACTGGCTGCTCGAATTCTTTTACCGCCTGATCCCGAACTACGGCGTGGTCATTATCGTCATATCGCTTGTGATCAAGCTGGTGACCTTTCCCCTGACGCAGAAAAGCTACAGCTCGATGAAACGCATGCAGTTGCTCCAGCCCAAGATCAAGGACCTGCAGGAAAAATACAAGAACAACAAGGAAGCGCTTCAGCAAAAGACCATGGAACTCTATAAGGAAGAGAAGGTCAACCCGATGGGCGGATGCCTGCCGATGCTGCTGCAGCTGCCGCTGCTGTACGGACTGTTCATCGTCTTCCGAACGGCGATCGAGTTCCGCGGGGCGCCCTTCATGCTGTGGATGAAAGACCTGAGCGCTCCGGACGCACTGTTCAATTTCGGCATGAGCATTCCCTTGCTTGGCACCGAGTTCAACGTACTCCCGATCCTGATGACCGTTCTCATGGTCATCCAGCAAAAAATGACCGGAACCGGAACGGCAACGACTCCCCAGCAGGCACAGCAGCAAAAAATGATGCTGTGGCTGATGCCCGCCATGATGTTCTTCCTTTTCTATCAGTTCCCCTCGGGATTGGTGCTGTATTATCTTCTCTTTAACGGGCTGACGATCCTGCAGCAGAAATACATCACCGAAAAGAAAGTCGAACAGGACTTCAAGGAATCTCACCCTGCCGGACTGAAGGTCGCGGCCGCGAAGAAAAAGAAAAAATAAGCACCGGTTTACGGTTGCAACAAAAGAACGGCGGTCAATGACCGCCGTTCTTCATTTGATGCCGGTTTTTACCGGTGGATCAGTTAAAGACACATTCTATAAAGTGACTCGATCTCTTCTTTTGACATCGCGACGGGCGCTCCGATCTGGCCGTGTTTGTTCCCGGCCGCGCGCAGGACGGAATCCGCCAGGGCGGGAATGGCATCCGCAGGCATATTAAAATCCGAGAATGTAAGATCCCGGCCGATGCTTTTCAGCCATGCGGTAAAGGCGGCAATGGCCTCTTCGGCAGTCGAAACGGCCGGGTCGAAGATCCTTCCGAAGGGAAGCAGTTTATCTCTCAGGATATCCTTGAAATAAACGAGGTATTTCGGGAAAAGCAAGGCCAGCCCGCGTCCGTGAGAAATGTCGAACATCCCGCTTAGCGCATGTTCGATCACGTGGATCGTGTGCGGCCCTTCGCGCCCGGCTTCCACGATCCCGACGAGGGCCAGGGTGGAGGCCCAGGCAAACGCCGCGCGCGCATCGGCATCTTTCGGATCCTTCAGAAGCTGCGCCAGAGATTCCACGACCGTGGCGGTAATATCCAGGGATAATTTATCGTTCAGGATCCCGGCATCCCGGGATGAAAAATAGGCTTCCGTCGCGTGCGTAATGATGTCGACCGCCCCGTCCAGCAGATAATCGGCCGGCACGGATGAGGTCAGTTCCGGATCGATGATCGACACGAGCGGCCGGGTCCCGCGGCACACAAAACCCGCTTTATCGAGAGTTGCGTCGTTCGTCACGACCCCGAAAGCATTGCCCTCCGACCCCGTTGCGCTTAGTGTGGGAATGCAAATAACGGGCAGAGAGTCATGAACGGTCCTGTTCGCGGGGATATAATCCCAGATCGAGCCGCCGTGGAAGGCGACTACCGCGACCCCTTTCGCGGCGTCCATGGCCGAACCGCCGCCCAGGCCGATCACGGCGTCCACGTTCAGATTGGCGGCAAGGCGTCCGCCCGCATCCACCATGGAAACGCGCGGATTCGGCGTGACCTTGTCGTACACGTCCGCCCTGACGCCGGCTTCCGCGAGCAAATTGAGCAGGGTGTCCAGATAACCGTACTTTACGACGCTACCGGAAGAACATACGATAAGGACCTTTTCGGCGACCTTGCGGACCTCTTTTCCCGCGCGCTGAAAAACGCCGTTGCCGAATACAAATTTTGTGGGAATATGAAGGGTGAATTCGTGCATTTTTAACTCCTGTTTTGAGATAATTTACAGTATCTTTCAGGCAGAAAGAAAGGAAAAATATGTTCACGCTTATCCCCGCGTTCCGTTACGGATGGCAGCAAATGCAGAAACACATCTGGGCTTTCCTGGCGTTTACCCTGCTGCTCACCGCAAGCGATATCTGGGGAGGCCTCCAGCTGAAAGCCGCCAATATCGGCGAGATCATGATGATGGAGAACGTGCTTGAACTGATCCCGGCGCAGGTCATGGTCTGGATGGGCCTGCTGTCGCTCGGGATCATCGTCGTGAATTTTTTCATCGTTACCCTTGTTCTTTCCTTCCTGCGCGGCATTGCGCCCGTGACCTATCTGAAAACAAAAATAAAACACTTTCCCGCGTATCTCGGCCTGATGTTCCTGAAGTACCTCGCCATCGCGATCGGGCTGACTGCCTTTATCGTTCCGGGGCTGTTTTTTCTGCTCGCCCTGTATTTTGCCGAATACCTGCTGATCGACAAAGACATGAAGATCATGGCGTCGCTCAAAGCCAGCTGGGTCCTGACAAAGGGCTTCCGGGCCGGGATCTTCTTTTTTGAAGTGAACGTGTTCGTGATCACCTATCTCCTGTCTTTTCCCCAAAGCCTGTGGCCGGACACGGTCCCGACCTACGCGATCCTTGCATTGCTGAACGTTATGTGGTTGCCGGTCGTCTGGAACGCGGCGGGACATATTTATGAGTTCGTGAGCCGCGAACATCAGAAAACCGACGCGCAGTAAACAGAAGTCCATTTTCCCGTTTTCCCGTATATTAGCGATCCGCCTTCAAATTCATGTGCGCCGATTGTCCGTCAAACGCGAACGACGGTTACATGCAGGGATTTCAGCAAAAATATTTTTGTTTTCAGTGCTTTAAGGAAGTGTTATATTCACATAATTAATTTCAAGGAAACCACCGGACAGCCAGCCTGAAACGGCCGGGTCTGATAAAAAGCGTTTATGCGGGGACAAAGACGTTCCCTTATCCGGAAAAACATCGAATAAAAGCTTAATATTAAAGGGCGCGCAATGAAAAGACGCATCGTGCAGATAGGCTCCGGCATGCTGATGATCCTGGCCATGGGGCTGCTGAGTTCCTGTGACATTCTCTTCCCGGAACTTGCCAAGGGGAAAAAGCTGCTGGAGGTCGAGATTCCCGCCGCGGACACGGCGGTCGTCATTGAGATCGGCGGCAGGATTAACGTCGAGATCCCGCCGAACGCCGTTCCGGAAGGGACTGTGCTGCGCATCTACAAGCCGGATGACGAGAGCCTTTCGGAAGATGAAACCCGCCGTTTCAACGATATTTATAATGTGGAAATGAGCTCGGGCAACTCCTTTGATATTCCTCTGAAAATCACACTGCATTACGACAGCACGCTTGTTGTCCCGGGAAATATTCCCAACAAGATCGGGGCGGCCTGGTACCGGGACGACTGGGAGCGCTGGTCCCTCTACGACAGCGTCGCGGTCGATACCGCCGCCCATACCGTCACCTTCGAGACCAACCATCTGACCAAGCTTTCCGCGTGGACCCTGCACGGGTATACGGACTGGACCAGCAACCGGCACTTCAATATATACTGGTGCTCCTCCGGAACAAGCGCGCCGGTGGCGGATGCGGACTACCGCCCGCGCGAGAATTCGGACAATCCCGACGACCCCCTGTATATCCAGGACATGAGCGACTACCTGGACCAGGCCTATGATGCGTTTAAAGCCAAAAATCTGAAGCTCCCGGACTCAAAAATTGACGTCTGGGTGACCGATCTGGGCGGCGACGACGGGCAGAGCACCGCCCGGGGAAGCATATATATCAGCAACAAGTGCAGCGGCGGGGCGGTAAGCCGGACGGCTTTTCAGGCGCTTCCTTCGGCCTGCGCCCATGAATTGCTTCACGTTTCTCAGGATTATTATTATGTTTTTACTTCCGCCCGCATTCCCCTTATTGTGACGGATGTGGTGACAACCTTATGGTGGCTTGAAGCAACGGCGACCCAGGCGGACCGCATGGTGTGGCAGAATCTAGAATTTTATGAGTCCGACGATTATACGGATAATCTCCTTGAAGGACAGCTGCATAAGGCCTGGGACGACTGTAGAAAGGACCCGGAGTGGTACACGGCCGGCGGGTTCTTGTCCTACCTCGCCAATCACCGAAACGGGACCAAGGCCGACATTGCGAAGCTGATCGTCCTGGGAGGCGAGGCGACCACCTCGTATTTCCGCACCATTCTTGATACCTATATTAAAGATGAACTGACGGGCATTGGGATCGGCCGGGAATATTCCGACTATATCCGCTGGGTCTACCAGGGGTATTACACGCCGGTCACCATTTCCTATCGCCTGCCGGGGAAAACGAATCAGTATCCCTGGGAAAACAACTACCTGCTGGATTTTCGCAACAACACCGCCACCTTCAGTCAGACACTTCCGCACCTTTCCGCGCGGATCATCCGGGTGGGAGTGAACGAAGACAGTGATCTTTCCTCCACGCTTACCATTGACCCGATTACACTGCCGGACGGCATCCGGGCTTTTTTATATGTCGATCACGAGTTTTACGAGGAGATTTTGCCGGGACAAAAAACCTACCGCTCCCTTATCAAAACGCCCGCTGCAGCGTATCACAAACGTCATGCGAACATTCTTCTGGTCAACGAACACAAGGATAACGACCTGAACGTAAAGATCAACCTGTCGATCCCCGCTCAGGAAACGCAGACGCTCACTTTCAGTGAAAAGATCTACGGAATGGCTCTGGGAGAACACGGGAACAACCTGATGGTGTCCTGCAACGCCACCGTCAAGGGCTACAAGCCCGTCCAGATCCTGAGCATTGAACAGGATGCGACAGATCTGGGGGATTATATCACCTGCCGGCTGATCGTGCATCTCAGCGCCGGAGCATTTCTGGGCAATCTGGAGAATATGTCCATTGAATTCCACGAACCCGGAAAACTTCTCGTCGACAAATCCGCGACGGAAGGCTGGAAATGGGAATGGCAGGAATTTTTGGGCGGCAGCGCCGAGATCGTCAACAAGATCAGCGGCGATTACGTTTATCCGACGATCGGCAGCGGCAACACCTTTACGCTGAGCACACCAGGCGATCAGTTATATCAGGCCGGGTTCACCGAGGTCGTTTTCCAGGCAAAGACCGTTAAATCCGTCCTTGGCTCCGACCAGCAGTGGCGGGACCAGGAGATCATCTATATTTTGAAAGTACTGTTCCAGCCGCCGGAATAAAAGCCTGCCTCTATCGGCGGAAAGAGCCGGCACCGCCGGAACCGAAAAAATGTATTATCAAAACATTCGCAGCTTCGGATCTCCAACTTCCGCTTTTATTTTCAATATTTTTATCCTATAATTACAGGCACAGGGATAAGCCCAAGAAAAACAATAAACATTTCCGGGAGGAGTATCCATGACGTCGTATGGCTGGCTTTCGCTTTTACCGCCTTTGCTTGCGATCGGGCTGGCGATCAAAACACGCCAGGTCTTTCTGTCCCTGGGCGCCGGCATCTGGCTGGGCTGGACCGTGCTTAGCAGCTGGAACCCCATCCGGGGCGCCGCCGGCATGCTGCAGTCCATCGTCATGGTCTTTCAGGATCCCGGCAATACCCGCGTTATCATTTTTTCCGCTCTGGTCGGATCTCTGATCGCCCTGACCCAGCGGTCCGGCGGGATCGACGGATTCGTCGAGTATATTTTGCATAAAGAATGGATCAAATCCAGGAAAGGCGCGAACATGCTGGCCTGGATCCTGGGCGTGGTGATCTTTATCGAATCCAGCATTAAGATCCTGGTGGTCGGCTCGGTCTGCCGGCCGCTTTACGACAAGATGGGCATCTCGCGTGAAAAACTTGCCTATATCGCCGATTCAACCTCCGCCCCGATCTGCATGCTGATCCCGCTGAACGCCTGGGGAGCTTTCACCATTGGCCTGCTGACGACCCAGGGCGTTCAAAACGCCACCCAGGTCCTGATCAAATCCATCCCCCTGAATTTTTACTCGATCGTTGCCGTTCTGGCTGTCTTGTTCTTTATTCTGACCCCCTTTGATTTCGGAAAAATGCGCAAGGCGGAGAAGCGCGTTCGCGAAGAAGGCAAACTGCTTCCCGACGGTGCGACCCCCATGATGGATGAAAATCTGACAGGATTGAAGGCAAAGGAAGGGGTTCGGAAACTGGCGCGAAACATGATCGTCCCCATTGTTGTGATGAGCCTTTTTATGCCGGTCGCGCTCGTCATTACCGGACTTCAAAACCTCTCCGCCATTGAAGGCGCCCGCGTTGCGCTCGGTGAAGCGTTGCGCCAGGGAGGGCTTCTGGGCGTG
>CALMFL010000024.1 GCA_937862595.1 uncultured Fidelibacterota bacterium | reverse complement strand
GATGATCGATGAGAGTTTGGCGCCGCGTCCGCCCCCGGCGTTTGGATTGTAGATGAGCTGAATGGTCATGCGTCTTCCTGTTTTGATATGCACAAAAATTAAGGATTAAATTAAACTTCACAATATAAAAAATGAACGATTTGAAAAAGCCCGTTTGAATTATTTCATCTTGAATTAACAAAAATTACAATGTATTATAATAGGCCAACATTCTAACACGAGGTAAAACATGAAACGAATTAAAACCCTGATGCTCATTACGATCATTGCCATGATCCTTTCATCCTGCGCGACCATGACGGTCGTCCATAACAAACAGCGCGACAAACTGATGAAAAAGGCGAACCGTTACCGCGTATGGGGCGGTATTGCCGAGATCGGCGAGGCGAAAAGCCAGCGGGAAGATATCGCACGGGATAAAGCCCGGACGGATGCCTATATCAAGATCGGTCAGGCGATCGAATCCCGCATCGACGGGATCGCGGCCCTCTATGTGAAGGAAGAAGGAAGCGACAAGGCCTCCGAGATCACCGAACTGTTTGAAAAAACCGCCGAGGTGATCATCAATACGACCGTACAGGGCATTTTTCCGGTAGATGAAACGATCACCCTCAGCAAGGGCGTCTACACCGCCTACGCGCTGTATGCGATCACACCGCGCTCGGTCAATACGCGCCTGATGAAGGAATTGAAAGAACAGCAGCCGGAAATCTATGAACGCTTTGTGATCTCGAAAACAAGCGGCGACCTGGAGGAAGAAGTCCTTCAGTATGAAAAGGAAATCGTACAGTAAAATAGTGACTGGTGACTGGTAACGGGTGACGGGAGAATACAAATAAACTAAAAATATTATAACATAAATCGTGGGGACGAAAATGAAAACTCATCATAATCTTGAAGTTTGGAAGCTTAGTATCGACTTTGTCGATAAAATCTATGATATGACTGATAAATTCCCGAAATGGGAAAGATTTGATCTTGGATCTCAAATGAGAAGAGCTGCAGTATCAATTTCATCTAATATATCCGAGGGTGCCGCCAGGCATTATGATAAAGAATTCATTCAATTTCTATATCAAGCATTGGGGTCAACTTCAGAACTCGAAACCCAAATTATTATTGCTTCGAACAGAAAATATATCCAAAGCCAAAAAGAAATATTGGATGAACTGTATCATATACAAAAATTATTATTTGGTTTAATAAAATTTCTAAAGAATAAAAATAAAACCTGAATTCACAATTAATTTACTCTATTCACCCGTTACCAGTTACCCGTTACCAGTTACCCGTCACCAGTTACCCGTCACCAGTTACCCGTCACCAGTTACCCGTTACCAGTTACCCTTTACCAGTTACCAGTCACCAGTTACCTGCTAAACGAAATGGCGCACCCGCCGCCGGGAGCCAGGTTGACCGAGATATCGCAGCTGCGGCGGACAGTGACCGTATCGATCGAATAGGCGGTCGGATTATCGTTCCAGTGAGCGTTTTTCCCGTCCGAATAGATCACGGCGGTATAGGCTTTGCCTCGGTCGAGAAAATCGCAGGGAATATTGATCTTCCGCTCCGTTTCGTTCGTGATGCTCCCCAGGAACCAGTTCCCCGTACCCCGTTCTTTGCGGACAATGGTAACGAATTCGCCGACTTCGCCGTCCAGAACCCGGGTTTCATCCCAGTCAACGCCCACGTCGCGAATGAACTGGAAGGCGGGATGGCCCTCGTAGTTCTCGATCAGATCGGGGACCATCTGGATCGGACTGTAGATCACCACATAGAGGGCAAGCTGGTGCGCGAGGGTGGTATTGACCTGATTGTCGGGCTTATAGGGTTTCAGCTTAATATTGAAGATCCCCGGCGTAAAATCGATCGGACCGGCGAGCATGCGCGTAAAGGCAACGGTCGGAAGATGGTTGGGAGGATTCCCGCCGTCGGGGGACCAGGCGTTGAATTCCTGCCCTCTCAGTCCTTCGCGCGAGACCGCATTGGGATAGGTTCTTCGAATCCCGGTATCCTTGATCGGTTCGTGTGCGTTCACGGCGATCCCGGCGCGGGCCGCGGTCGTCAGGACCTTGCGGTAATGCCGCACCATCCACTGCCCGTGGTGATATTCGCCCTTCGGGATGATCTTTCCGACATAGCCGGTTTTGACCGCATGGATCCCCAAACGGTTCATCAGCGCATAGGCGGTGTCCATCTGCTGTTCATAGGTGCGCGGGGCGGCCGAGGTCTCATGATGCATGATGATCTCCACGCCCATGCTCTTTCCGTAGGCAACGACCTCTTCGAGATCGTAATCGGGGTAGGGGGTCACAAAATCGAAAACGCCTTCGCGGTCGAAGTCGCCGAACCAGTGCTCCCAGCCGGTGTTCCACCCTTCGACCAGAAGGGCGCCGATCCCGTTCGCCGCGCAAAAATCAATGTATTTCTTCGCATAATCCGTCGTTGCGCCGTGGCGGCCGCTCGCATAATCCCAGCTTTTGGTCCCGATATGCATGTCCCACCAGATCCCCATATATTTCGTGGGCCTGAATTCGGGTATCGTGCAAACGGCGGGAGGGTTCAGATTCAGGATCAGGCGCGATTCGATCAGGTCGCCTGCGCGTTCGGCGATCTGGATGGTCCGCCAGGGGGTGCTGAAAGGCGTCGATACCGTCGCTTTAATGCCCTTGTCGTTCCCGACAAGTTCGCTCGTCATCTTCATGTTTTCGGCGTCGATCTTCAGGGTCATGCCGGCGTAATTTGTCAGGTTCGCTTCGTGGAAACTCAGATAGAGCCCGTCCCGTGTCTTCATGGTGACGGGCGTATTGACCGCATTATAGGGGATGTAGGTTTGCGCAAGTCCCTCCAGCGTCCGGTATTTCAGCGCGTCGATCTCTGTCAGGCGGGTATGCTTGTAAAGATGTTCGTAGATATCCCAGTCGCCCGGGATCCACCACACCTCATGGTCTCCGGCCAGCGAGAATTCGGTGTTCTCATCCAGAATGATCATCTCTTCCAGATACAATTGCTGCGGGAATACATACCGGAACCCCAAACCGTCGTCATAGACCCGGAATTCAAGATGCATCTCGCGCCCAAGGGCCCCGGTCTCCTTGAGGAAAACGTTCATACCGTTGTAATCGTTCTCGACGATCCGCTGCTCCCCCCAGGGCATTTCCCAGGGTTCGTCGCGCTGGATGCTGTGCTGGATCTTCTCGATCCTGAATCCCGAAAAGGGCGGCACCTTCCCGCCGAGATCGAATCCCAATGCGGAGGTGTCGATGACGGTTTTGCCTTTGTACCTGACGAGATAAAAGGGCGTGCCATCCTTCATGACATCCAGCTTTACCCGGATGCAGTGGTCGGGGGAACTGACAATATTGGTCGTTACCCTGATGCAGGAAACCGTAAGAAAAAACACCGGGAACATCAGGAGCATTGCGGTGAATCTCTTCATCATTTACCTCCGCTGAAAAGTATTATCATTTAATATACAATAACTTACAGGATCTCGTTAAACCGTTTGCGCGGACATTGAGGATGTATACGCCGGAAGGAAGTTGCCCGGGTTCCCAGTGGACGGCATGCTCTCCCTGCGCGACCTCGCCGTCAAAAATATGTTCGATCAGGCGGCCCTGGGAAGAGTAAACGGATAGGGTGATCCGCACGGCCCCGGGAACCGAGAACGGAAGGGTGATCCGGGGATTGAAGGGATTGGGGTAGGCTTCGCCAAGCCTGAAATCGTCGCATAAGGGAGACCCGTTGTCCTCGGGGGAAACGACGAGGGAGGCGCAATGCTCAACGGTCCCCGAGAACGAAATGCTGTGCAAAGCATAAAAATAGGTCTTCCCGGAAAGGGCTGAAGGATCAAGAAAGCGATATTGCATGCGGTGGTCTTGCGTGCCGTTGCCCGGAATGTGAAAAAGCGTATCGGGCGACCCGTCGGAACAGGAACGTCTGAGCAGGAACGCGCTGTTTTCCGTTTGGCTTTCGGCCGTCCAGGAAAGACGGATGCCCCGTTCAAGCTTTAGAGCTGAAAATGCGCCGAGCGTGACCGGGGTCGCTGCATCGCTGACCGTAGAAATTTCCCGGATATCCGACCAGGGGGCGGTCTCAGCGGAAAGGTTTTCATATTCTCCCTTCACTCGGTAATAGTAGGTTCCGGGCTCGATATCGTCGACAACATAGTAAGATGTGGTAATGCCGGAAACGGGGAAGCCCGCTACCGGGGAAGAAAAATCCTCGTCGGCGGACATGTCGAGATGAAACGCCGAGTACAGGGGAGAACATCCCCAGGTCAGGACCAGACGGTTAAAGGAAATATCGCCGGGCGGCAACGTGTTCAAATGAGCGTAGGAAATATGCCGGCAGGAATCGTCCATATCGACCATCAGCCCGTGATTTTCCCTGGGGCTCCTGTCGTTCAGGATGCTGCTGCTGTCCTCATTGAAGGAATAGCATCCCGCAAGTCCCGCTTCGAGCGAATCCATTTCCGAACTCATGTGGGACAGGATCTGCGCATTGCTGCGCACGAGGCTCCAGAAACGCACTTCATCCAGCATACCCCGGAAGAAGGCCGGCTGCGCGGACGAGGTTTTTCCGAGATAGAGTCCGTTCTGAGAGCTTCCCGAAACATAGCCCGGCGTGATATTGCAGTCGGCTTTTTTCACGATCTTCCCGTTGAGAAAAACCACGATCTCTTCATCGTTCTTGTATTTGTCGTAGGTAAGGGCAAGATGCTGCCATATCCCCGCCTGTACGCTGTCCAGAACAACACCGGCTTCGTTTGTGCCGTTCCCCAGGCGGATCAGGATGCGGTTAGAGTCTTCGGTAAAAATCCCGTAACCGGAAATGATCCCCGAGGTGTTCTCGATCCCGTTGCAGAGAATGCCTCCGCCGGAGGTGAAGGAATGGATGTTCAGCCAGCATTCGAGGGTAAAACGGCCGGTGAAATTCAGGGGCGTGTTTTGAATGTACACGTAGTTCTGTTCTCCGTCAAAGGCGAGACAGCGCGGCGTTTCGCCGGCAAAGCACGCCGCAAGTGAGAGAAGCAGCAGAATGATGATAATTCTTGTACGCATGGATCGGTTTGAACCTGATTAACATGATGATATCAACCTGCAATATATTACGATTCCCACATCCGTGCAAAAGAAAAGTAGGCGGCGCGGCCCCGCCTTGCAGAAATTGATGGTTTTTCATTCACATTTTAGCTGTTGGCTTTGATGATGCGATATTTTATATTCAGCCTATGAACGAACTGATACGAAATTTCAGCATTATTGCCCATATCGACCATGGTAAATCCACGTTGGCGGACCGTCTGCTCGAGATCACCGGCACCCTGACGAAATTCCAGATGAAAGAACAGGTCCTCGATGACATGGACCTGGAGCGGGAACGCGGGATCACCATCAAATCCCATCCCATCCGCCTTCAGTACAAAGCCCCGGACGGCAAGACCTATACCCTGAATTTGATCGACACCCCGGGACATGTCGATTTCAGTTACGAAGTTTCCCGCAGTCTGGCCGCCTGCGAGGGAGCCTTGCTGCTGGTGGACGCCTCTCAGGGCATTGAAGCCCAGACCGTATCCAATACCTTCCTGGCCCTGGACAATAATCTGGAGATCATTCCGGTGATCAACAAGGTCGATCTTCCCGGCGCCCAGATCGAAGCGGCAAAGGATCAGATCCTCGATCTGATCGGATGCGACGAGAAAGACATTATCCTGACCTCGGCAAAGACCGGTACGGGCATTCAGGATCTCCTGAACGCCATTATCGAGCGCATTCCGCCGCCCCGGGTCAATATCGACGCTCCTGTCAAGGCCCTCATCTTCGACAGCGTTTTCGACAGTTACCGGGGCGCCATTCCCTATGTGCGCGTCATGGACGGCGAAATACTGCCCGGACAGAAACTGCGTTCCTTTGCCACAAAGAACGAATACGAGATCACCGAAGTCGGCCATTTTCATCTCAAGCGCGTCAAATGCGACGCCCTGAGATCGGGAGATGTCGGATATATTGTCGCCCAGATCAAGAATATCAAGGATTTAAGGGTAGGGGACACCATCACGACCGTCGAACATCCCGCCAAAGAACCCCTTGCAGGATATAAAGAAATGAAATCGATGGTTTTCTCGGGCATTTATCCGGTCCTGAACGACGATTACGACGAATTGCGCCAGTCCCTTGAAAAATTGCAGCTAAACGACGCATCCCTGCACTTTGAACCGGAGACCTCCGATGCCCTGGGCTTCGGGTTCCGCTGCGGCTTTCTCGGCATGCTTCACCTTGAGATCGTTCAGGAAAGGCTGGAACGCGAATTCGGCCAGCAGATCGTCAGCACCGTGCCCAATGTGGAATACCACGCGTTTTTGCGCAACGGAAAAATGATCAAGGTCGATACGCCGGCAAAAATGCCCGGCGGCGATATCGACAGGATCGAGGAACCCTATGTCCGCGCCGAGATCATCACGCCTTCGGAGTATATCGGCGGACTGATGAAGCTGACCCAGGAAAAGCGTGCAATATACAAAAACACCCATTATATGGACAAGACCAAGGTCCAGCTGATGTACGAGATACCGCTTTCCGAGGTAGTGTTTGATTTTTATGACAAATTGAAGACCGTCAGCAAGGGCTATGCCTCGTTTGACTATGAATTTATCGGCTACCGGCCCGGAGATCTGGTCAAACTGGATATTCTCATCAACGGGGAATCCGTCGATGCGCTGTCCGTCATCACACACAGCGAAGACGCCCCCTATCAGGGACGTGAACTTGTGGTCAAGCTCCGCAGCCTGATCCCGCGGCATCAGTTCGAAGTCCCCATTCAGGCTGCCGTGGGTTCCCGCATCCTTGCGCGGGAAAACGTCAAGGCCCTGCGCAAGAACGTCACGGCGAAATGCTACGGCGGCGACATCTCTCGAAAGCGCAAACTCCTTGAAAAACAGAAGGAAGGGAAGAAACGCATGAAACAGGTCGGTGCCGTTCAAATTCCCCAGGAAGCCTTCATGGCCGTATTGCAGATCGATAAAAAAACATCATGAAAAAATTCGCTGTTTGTTTGGGCATGATCCTCGCGCTGTCTTTTTTGGCTGCGGAACCGGGCCATTCCGTCTATACCGGAAGGCACCCCCGTACGGGTAAGATGACGCTTCAGCTTATCCGGGACGGGCGCACCGTCCGGGGAACGCTCCTTTTCGGCAAGGACGGCGTGTGTCGTGACCTTTACGGCACGGTGCGGGGCGATTCGATCCTGATCCATTATCCGCAGACGGGGCGGTTTATTCAAAAAGCTCAAGGACTCAAGGGGACCTGGGCGGACGAAACGGCACCCCTGCATCTGCGTTTACGCCGTGACCGTAAAAGCGGCTATAGTCTTGTTATCCTTCAGGATACGACTTTTCTGTATCCCGGAAGCGAAGAAAGCCCTTATATGCATTACAGCGGCCTGGCAACGGTTTTTCCGGGACTGAACCCGCAACGTGAAACCGGCGCGGATCCTTCGATGAACGTGTTTTTGGACAGCCGCAGCTACTTTGCGGAACAGGCTTCCCGCTATGCGTCGGACTATGCGGCCCTCCGGGAGGCAAGCCCTCTGCCCCCTGACGGCAGATCGTTTTTCCATTACTATGAAGACCAAGTGGATATCCTCTACCATGACCGAACATATCTTTCCCTGCGCCACAGAAAGACCTCGTTTTCCGGAGGCGCGCATCCCAATACCACACGACGCCATGCCGTCCTGAACCTGAGGACAGGCAGAATGCTGGGTTTTGAAGATCTTTTTACCGAAAATGCGGAGCACGTGATCAAAGCCTTGCTGGACAATGCGAGAGAGAAAACGTATCCCGATGAAATTCTCTTCAGCAGCGATTATCACGTCAGCCGGGATTTCTATGTCACAAAAAGGGGAGTGGTGTTCCAGTACGATCCCTATGAGATAGCGCCGTATTATATCGGATCGATCGAGATATTCCTGCCTTACCGCGCCTTGCGGTCCGTATTGCGCTGAGCGCCGTCCGTATTCCGGTATCGGCTGTCCGCCTGAAGTTCGCGGAGATGACGCGAGAACACGATCCAGGCGTACAGGGACAGAATGACGATAAATGCCGAAACGCCGAAGGCCGAGATCGTGGCGGTAAAATTAAAGCCCGCATGCAGAAGTACGGCGGTCGTAAGGCCCGCCCCGAGGGTAACGCCGGGGCGCAAACCGAACTTGACGACTCCCGCCGCATAGCCCCACAAAGCAGAAAACAGAAAATGCCCCGGCAGCGAAAGCAAGGCCCGGAGACCCGCGACCGCATAGACCGTATTATTCTCGATTGCCGAGAACACGTAAAACACATTCTCGATCGTGGCAAATCCC
>CALMFL010000023.1 GCA_937862595.1 uncultured Fidelibacterota bacterium | reverse complement strand
AAAATATAACACTGTCCGTAGTCTTCCCGCTGCTCTTCCAGAAAGGGGAAATGCCCGATAATGCCCACGGTCCTGTTCCTCCCTTTTTCCAGAATGACCTCTTTGGCGTTCAGCGCCTCCGTTTTCGGGACCGTTCCCGCTAATCCGCAATTGACCGCGGCCATTCCGACCGAGGCCTCCAGCAGGTTCTCTGAGAGGGCGTAGGCCGCGAGTTCCTTCAGGTTCAGCGTTTCCAGTGCGCCCGCACGGCGGATATTCTCTGTCGGGGAACAATACTTTATGGTGCTGGCGATACCCGCGCGGTCTCCGCTTTTCACCAGGACGGAGTGAACGCCGATGATGACCTCATCGACGGTGCGTTCCGGAGTTTGCGAGATAAGTTCGTTCAGCAAGCGCATATCAGATAACCAGCGAGTTGGCCAGCTCCATGGCAAGGGCCAGCGCCAGGCACATTGCCGGAAGGGCATAAGAAGGTTTGCGCATTTCGATCTTCCATTGCGGACTGTCCTGCCGCTTCAGATAGAGCGTGATCAGAAGACCCGCCGCCAGCGCGTTCAGAACGATCAGGGCCGCAACCTGGAACGGGGGCTGAAGATACAGTCCCGATGCAGGTTTAACGATCAGCGCCTGGACAAGCGTAAACAGAACGATCCAGCTCAAACCGAGAACCAGGGCGGGAACGAACACGCGTTCACGGCTGAAGCGTTTCGCGAAAACAAAGACCAGCAGAGATTCCAGCATGATGGCCATGGCCGGATTGATCACGCTCAGGGGAGAGTGTGCGGGAAGGAGCAGATCAATGAGCTTCACGGAGGCGGCGATCATGCCCACCCAAAGTGCGGCGGACCGTTTTCCGCTGAGCTTGTAGGCGCTGTAAGTAAAATAAAATCCGATCGGGACCATCAGGGTGCCGGAAAATCCGGCGGGAAGGAAATGCAGGACATAGCCGATGCTTGCCTCGCACATTCCCCATAATGCTCCCAGCAGAAGGATCGTTTGGATAGTTTTCGTTTGCGTTCTCATTGTATTGCTCTCCATATTTTTATTCGGACTTCGTCCCCGTTCCGGGCGATCCGGACAGGGTTTCCAGGAATTGACGGATAAGGTCCAGGCTGACCTTTTTACGATACATCGCCGTTGAGCGCGCATCGTCGATCGGCGTGATCAACGGCTGGTAGCGTTCTGTGATCACGGCGGCGGCCGCGTTGATGTCTCCGACGTACCGGCCCAGCATGCTTCGTTCGATCTCCGCCGCGCGGACGATCCGGGGCGCGACCGAGCCCAGGGCGATCCGGATATCCGTGACCGTATTCCCCGAGATCTCCGCCATGCCAAGGAAGGAGGCCTTGGTCAGGCTCATGCCTTTCCGCTGGCCGAGCTTGCGGTAACGGTTCAGATGAAAGCGGGTATCGGGAACGAGAATGCCGGTCAGTAGCTCATCGCTTTGCAGGATCGTCTTCTTGGGTCCGGTGATAAAGTCTTCGATCGCGACGATGCGTTCTTTTTCGGCGCTTTGCAATTTCAGCTTTGCATTCATGGCGTACAGCCAGGGAAGCGTATCGCCCGCCGGCGAGGCGTTGCAGATGTTGCCGCCCAGGGTCGCCATGTTCCGTGTCGGCGGGGAGGCCATCATGCCGATGATCTCCTTCAGAGGATCCGGCACCGCGGGGTGGCGCAGCAGGTCCGAAAGGGTCATGCAGGGCCCGAGGTGAAGCGTGCCGTTTTCCCGGACGGAGTGTTTCAGCTCCTCCAGGGGCTCAATGAACACCAGCGGCCGGTCGAAATCGGGGCGGATGGAAAAACCGCGCGCCCGCTGGACCATCAGGTCCGTGCCGCCGGCCATGACGGTGCAGTTGTTCGCCGAAAGTATCTGCAGGGCTTCACGCAATGTCCGGGGTCGGAATCCATTTACCATAATCCCTCTCCCTCTTTGATCGCAAGGCGGACTCCCTGAATGATCATATTGTAGCCCGTACAGCGGCACAGGTTTCCGGATAATCCGTCCTTGATCTCCTCGTCCGTCGGGTGCGGGTTTTCATTGAGCAGCGATTCTGTCGCCATGACGAAACCCGGCGTGCAGAAACCGCATTGCACCGAGCCGGCTTTCAGAAAGCCGTTCTCGATCGCCCGATAGCGTTTCGTATGCTTGAAGCCTTCCAGCGTTACGACGGATTTTCCGCAAACGGCGCCGGCGGGCAGAATGCAGGAATTCATCGCCCTGCCGTCAACCAGGATCACACAGGCGCCGCATTCCCCTTCGCCGCAGCCTTCTTTCACGCTTGTCAGGCCGAAATCGTCGCGCAGCACATCCAGCATGCGGGCGGAGGGATCGATATCGATCGTTCGTTTTTCATGGTTCAGTCTGAACTCAATGATCATGGCCGGTCTCCATCAGTTTTTCGGGAGTGATCGGAAGATCCCTGATCGCGCACCCCATCGCATTCGACACGGCTGCGGCCACGGCCGGCGGCGCGCCGACAAAAGGAAGCTCTCCGGCGCATTTGGCACCGAAGGGTCCGAATTCGTAGGGATTGGAAATAAAGTAACAGGCGATGTCCGGGACGTCCATGCTTGTGGGGATCTTGTAGTCCGTGAGGTTCCCCTGTTTCAATTTTCCCCCTTCGCTTTCCATAAGCTCGACGGTCGCCCAGCCGACGCCCTGGACGATGCCGCCCTGCATCTGTCCGATGAGCGCGCGCTCATCGATGGGAACGCCCACGTCATAGACGGCGGTGATCCGTTTGACGGTCAGCTCATAGCTTACCGGGTCGATCTCCACTTCCGCAACATTCGCGCCCCAGGAATGGACGGGATAGGCGTCGCCGCGGAAGGTTTCGTCGTCCCAGGACAAATAGTCCGGATGTTCGTAAATCTTGCTTACCTCGAATTGAGTCCCCTCGTCCCAGCGCGCGCGCATTTCCAGCGCGGCATCGTGCAAAAGTCCGCCCACGATCATCGTGGTCCGCGACGCGACGGTCGGCCCGGAATCGGGTATCAGGCCGGTATCGATCTTTTCGCAAAGGACATTCGCGATGGGCAGATCCAGCGTGTTCGCCACGATCTTTCGCAGGACCGTTTCCGCGCCCTGGCCCATTTCCACGCTGGACACTTTCAGGATGACGCGGTCCCTGCATTTTTGCAGAACGATCTTTCCCCTGATCTGCGACTCGCCCTTGCCGGTAAAGCCGCATCCGTGAAGAAAGAGCGCGATCCCGATACCCTGAAATTTTTTATTCGTCCTCAGCTTGTCGTAATAGCCGGATCGTTCCACCGCGGCCTGAATGATCTCGGGCATCTTGACCGTTTCATGGACCCGGCCGCCGGTGCAGGTGGGGTCGCCCTGTTTCAGAAGATGCCGCATCTTGTACTCCAGCGGATCAAGCCCGAGCTTCAGGGCGATCGTGTGGAAAAGCATTTCTATTCCAAAGATCGTCTGCGGCGCGCCGAACCCCCGGTAGGCCCCGGACGGGACCGTGTTGGTCATAAAATTCCTGCCGCGGACGTTCAGGTGTTCAATGTTATAGACGTTGGTCGCTGAGAAAATGGCGCGCTGGAGCACCACCGGCGAAAGCCCGTTGTAAGCGCCGGCGTTCAGCAGGACATCGATATCCAGCGCGACGACCGTGTCGTTTTTGTCCAGCGCCGCCTTATAGCGTATTTTTGCGGGATGACGTTTGGTCGAGCAAAGAATGTCTTCCGCACGGTCATAGATCATCACCACGGGGCGGCGGGTCTTGTGCGCGGCGACGGCGACCTGGCATCCGTTCAGGGAAGGAAATTCCTCCTTGCCGCCGAAGGCGCCGCCGGTCACGGTCTGTACGACCCGGACATTGTCTTCCGGCATGGCCAGGGTCTCAATGAGCGCATGCTTCACATAGAACGGACACTGCATGGAGCCGTAGACAAAGAGCGTGTCCCCTTTGAATTCCGCGGCCATGCCCTGGGGTTCCAGATACACATGCTCCTGATAACCCGTGCTAAAGGTATCTTCGATAATCCGTTCGGCTTTATGAAAGTATTTTTCCGGATCGGCTTTCTTATAGTGATAGTCCGTAAAAACCCTTGAATGCGCTTCCGCTTCTTCGAGCGTGAACAATGCGGGCTCTTCCCGGTATTGGATGTCGATCTGCGCGGCAAGGTCGTAAAGCGTTTCCCGGTCGGGACCGACAACCAGCAGGATGGGCTGGCCGATGTACTGAACATCCTTTTCGGCAAAGATGGGGTGATCGGAAACCACCGTCCGCATGCGGTTGACGCCCGGCACGTCCCGGTGATCGATCACGGCATAGCCTTCGGGGATCTCCGGCAAGGTGATCGAAATTATAGCGGCTTTCGCCTTGCTGCTCCGAACGGTCTTTGCGTACAGCATGCCGTCGAATTTCCAGTCGGCGATATATTCCGCTTCCCCTCTGATCTTCTTCCGGGAATCCACGCGCAGGATCGATGTGCCGATATTTTCTTTCACGCTTTGTCCCCTGAATTGCATAGTATATTTTCCTGATAATACCGGATCATGTTTTCATAGTCCTCGGCGGTATCCACGTCCAAACCGATGCCGGGATCGTCGACATCCAGGATCCTGACCTTGCTCTTGGTGTGGATATAGGTGCGGAGTATGCCGCTATCCGGCAGGGACAGGATCCCGTCCTTGCAGGATGCGTCGAAAAGCACGGGGTGTCCCTTCTTTCCCTTGTACCTCGGGATCACGATATCGCCGCCTTGCGCCAGCAGTCCGCGAAAGGTCGCGGGCATGACCGCCGGCTGGTCCCCGGGAAGAATGAAAAATCGCTCGGCGGCGACTTCCGCCACGCCGACCCGCACCGAGGCGAACATCCCCCGTTCCGGATGGCCGTTTCTGACCGTGATCACGCCGGACAGCTTTCGGGTGAGCTTGCTGAGTTCTTCAAATTCGTGTCCCCCGACAACGATGATCCTTTCGCATATTCCGGACATGCTTTCGACCGTTCTCTCCAGAAGGGCTTTGCCGCAAAGGTCGAGCAGCGGCTTGAAGCCCCCGGCACGTTCGGAATATCCCGCGGCCAGTATGATCCCGTCGACGCTCATTTTAGTTCTCCCAGTGAGCGGATATGCCTGTCGGGAAATGTCAGCCCCCGCAAGGCGGCATCGATGTCCTTCAGTCCGGTCCCGGTGATCAGCAGAACGCATACGGCGTCTTCTTCCAGCGTGCTCTCAAGACGCAGATAGCCCGCGTACGATGCCGCCGCCGCCGGCTCGGCAAAGAGCCCGGCCTTTTCGGAAAGCTGTTTTTGGGCCAGCAGGATCTCTTCGTCGGAGACGAGCACCGACCGCCCACGATAAGCCTGAAGCTGTTTCAGGGCATAGCGGCCGCAGCGGGGTACGTCCACGGCGATGGAATCCGCGACGGTGTGCGAAGAGATTTTGCTGAAACGTCCTTCGCTCAGGGCCCGGTGGATCGCGGCGCTTCCTTCCGCCTGTACCGCGACGAGGACCGGCATGGTGTGAATAAAGCAGAATTGCAGCAGATCTTTGAACCCCTTGTACATGCCGCTGAGGATCACGCCGTCGCCGGCGGGAACGAACACGTAGTCGGGCGCTTTCCCAAGCTGTTCAAACAGTTCGAATGCCGCGGTCTTTTTCCCTTCGATCGTCAGCGGATTGTAAGCCGTGTTCCGGCTAAGCAGTCCTTTTTTCTCCGAATATTCCAGCGACAGGTCGAAGGCCTTGTCATAATTCCCGTCGACGGAAACGACCCTCGCTCCGTATTGAAGGGCTTGTACCATTTTGGCGCGGGGAGCTGTCCGGGGGAGGAAAAGGGTGCAGGTCAGCCCGCAGGCCGCGGCGATCCCGGCCATGGAAGACCCGGCGTTCCCGGTGGAGGCCAGAACGATCTCCCGGCATTGATGTTTCTGCGCAAAGGCCGCGACCAGGAGGGAGGCCCGGTCCTTGAAGGACCCGGTCAGGTTCATCGTGTCGTCTTTCAGATAGAGGCCGCGATGCGTTGCGAGCCGCTCCGCTTTCCAGAGCGGGGTGTTTCCCACCGGGATCTCCGGAAAGAACGCTTTTTCAACCGGGCACAGGTCCTCGAGACGGACGAGCCCGTCCGCCGCGTAGCGGACTTCCAGAATGCCGCGCAGGGGTTCGTCCGGCGACTGGCTTTCCCGGCAGACCGGACAGAGCATAAACTCCGGCGTGATCGGATATTCGCGTCCGCATTCGGAACAGATGTAGATGCTGGCAAGCGTCATGATCTTACGGTCGTCCTCCCATGGTCAGCGCCATGACCGCTTTCGCCGTGTGCAGGCGGTTTTCGGCTTCATCGTAAATGATCGCGGCGGGACTGTCGATCACGCCGGGCGTAACCTCGTTGCCGCGATCCGCCGGAAGGGCGTGCATGTATTTTACGTTCCGTTTTGCCAGACCCATGCGCCGTTCGTCGCAGATCCAGTCCCTGTGCTTTTCCAGGTTCGCTTTCATTTCTTTCCGGCATTCGTCTTCATGCGCATTATATTCTTCAAAGGTATAATTTGCGAATCCGCCCCAGTTCTTGGGGATCACGATATCGGCATCGCGGAACCCTTCATCCATGTCGTCCGTGAAACGCAGCTTGCCGCCGTTTTCCCGGGCGTTCTGTTCCGCCGTTTTCACCAGACTGCCGAGCAGCGGGAATTCTTTGGGCGCCGCGACCGTGACGTCCATGCCGTAGCGGGGGAACATCAGGATCTGCGACAACGGCACGGATAGCGGTTTTGCGTGCGAGGTGGCATAAGCCCAGGAGATCGCGATCTTAATGTCTTTCAGGTCCTTTCCGAAATATTCCTGAATGGTCATAAGGTCCGCGATCACCTGCATGGGGTGATACAGGTCGTCCTGAAGGGACATGACGGGAATGGCGGAATTGGCGGCCAGTTCGTTCAGGTAGGTATTCCCGATCCCGTAGAAACAGTTCCGGCAGGCGATCCCGTGTCCCATCCGGGACAGGACCATGGCGGTGTCTTTTGCGGATTCCCCGTGCGACAGCTGCATTTTATCGGGCGTCAGGTCATGGGCGTGCCCGCCCAGCTGGGTCATGCCCGCCTCCATGGAATTGCGGGTACGGGTGGATTGTTCAAAGAACATCATGAACAGGGTCTTGTCCTGCAGCAAACGGTGCGGTTCGTCGATGGCAAAGCGCATTTTAAGATCTTTGGCAAGGTCCAGGACCATGTTGATCTCCTGTTTGGTCCAGTCCTGGAATGTGATCAGGTTTTTTCCCCGAAGCAGTGTTTGTGACATCTTTTTTCCTTTATTTTTTGTCAACGCGTCATGCGTTTGTTTTTTGTTCCAAGACATAGGGCAGCAGCGCATAGAAGGCGGCCGCCTTTTCAAGATGGTCCACCGGGACCTTTTCGTTCGGCGCGTGCGCATAGATCTCGTTCCCCGGCCCGAAGCCGATGCAGGGTATCCCGTATTTCCCGCAGAGCGCCACCGCATTCGTGGAAAAGGTCCATTTGTCAATGCGGGGCTCTTCGTTGAACAGGGAAACGTAGGTCTTCGTTCCCGCCTGAACAAAGGGGTGGTCTTCGGCGATCTTCCAGGTGGGGAAATACTTTTCCTGCGTAAAAACCGTTCCCGTATAGCTGATGCGGTCGTAGAGCGGCACGGTGACTTTGCTGTCCCCGCCGAGAAGGTCCTGTATTTCCGCAACCGCGCTTTCTTTCGTTTCGCCCCAGGTCAGCCTGCGGTCGATGTGCATGAACGCCTTGTCCGGGATGGCGCACAGGGACGGCGTTTCGCTTTGAAATACGGTGGGCGCGATGCTGCCTTTCCCGAGGAATTCATCTTCCCGGAGGCGCTGATGCAGTTCCCGTATCTTGAGCGCCGTTTCGGCGCCGGAGTAAATGACGTTCTTCCCGCGCTCGGGCGCGGAGCCGTGAGCGGAAAGTCCGGTAATGCGGACCTCCATTTCCATGCGGCCGCGGTGCCCCCGGTAGATCCCGAGGTTCGTGGGTTCGGTGATCACGGCAAGATCGGGTATAAGTTTCTCTTTTTCGATGAGGTACAGCCAGCACAGGCCGTCGCAGTCTTCTTCCATGACCGTGAAGGTAAAATAGACGGTGTATTCCCCGTCGTATTCCATTTCTTTCAGGATGCGCGCCGCGGTGACCATGGCGGCCGCGCCGCCTTCCTGGTCGACCGTCCCGCGCCCGTGGACATGACCGTCGCGGATGATACCGGAAAACGGGGGGGTCGTCCACTGGGACGGATCTCCGGTATCCACGGTGTCGATATGGGCGTCCACGGCGAGGATCTTCGGCCCCCGCCCCACTTTGGCGATCAGGTTCCCGAGGCCGTCAATGCGGACATCCCGTATTCCGACAGCTTCAAGCTGTTCCTTGATTTTCAAAACGACCGCCTGCTCTTCTCCGCTGAGCGAGGGGATCTTTACCATCTCCGACAGGCACCTTGCCGTGTCGTCCCGGTATTGCCGGGCCTTTTCTCTGATCTTCTGCGCGTTGTCCACTGTTCGCCTCAATGATTCGGTTGCTGTGCGATCTGCGAGATCGCGTTTTTGATGATCCGCATGCTGACTGCGGGATGGAGGGATATCTCCGTTTCACGTTCCGTATTCGCGTTGACTTTGATGATGTTGAAGCGCTCGTCCAGGTCAATTTCCGCCCCGCCCGAGCTAAAGCGGCTACCGCCCGGGATGCTGTCCAAACGATACAGCGCCCCTTCATGCTTATATAAAATATGATCGTCCTGAACATAATATCCGGTTTCCAGCGATCTGAAGCTCTCTTCCGACAGTGCGACATTGGGCTTGTCTGCAAAAGGCCGTCCGCGTGTGGGACAAAAGGTCGTGCAGTTCCCGCATTCGTTGCAGAGGTCGGCAAAGTTCAGGACCTGGTATGCCTGCTCAAGAACAAAGCTTTTGTCGGGAACGGAGGTATAGCTCCCCCCGGAAACGACGACCTTTTCCAGCGGCAGGGTAAAGGGTTCGACGGTGTAGCCCGCATTGGCGCGATTGGGGCACACGCTGATGCAGATATCGCAGATCTCGTCGCAATTCAGGCAGCGCCGGGCTTCGCTTATCGCTTCTTCGCCGCTCAGCGGAAGTTCCACGGGATGATCCAGGGTACGGTCCGCGATAGCAAGCGTCCGCGGCGGAATTCCGGGAACGACCCGCGACAATGCCGTATGGTGTTCTTCGCGCGTGGTTGGGACCCTTGGCGTGCGCGATGCGGAAGGATCCGCACCTGCCCGCGCCAGCATCTCCTGCGCGACCGATTTGCCGTCCGCGATCGCACGGATCAGATATGAGGCGCCGCGATAGGCGTCGCCG
Organism: uncultured Fidelibacterota bacterium; assembly: GCA_937862595.1. GTDB lineage: Bacteria > Fidelibacterota > Fidelibacteria > Fidelibacterales > Fidelibacteraceae > M50B103. The sequence goes on along the minus strand of CALMFL010000023.1, from coordinate 7,205 downwards.
CCGATAAAGACGTTCCCGAGCTGTGTTTCCATGCCGTCACGGGGTTTCAGCAGGGCTTCGTCGATGAAATCCACCGCAAGCTGCTGTCCGAACGCGGGAATGACGGTGTCCGCGGGGATGGTAAAATCGCGCCCGGGTAGGACCACCGGTCTCGGCCGTATGTTCGTTCCGTCTTTTTCCAGGCGCATGGCGTGGCATTCAAGCTCTTTTATTTTCCCCTTCTCCGTGATGACGCGCGCGGGGGCGGCCAGTTCGATGAGCCGGATGTTTTCTTCGAGCGCGGCGACGACCTCTTCCGGGTCTGCAGGCATTTCCTTGCGGGAGCGGCGGTAAACGATGGTTACAGTACTATCCGGGCTTGCGATGCGCCGCGCGGTCCGGGCCGCGTCGATGGCCGTATTGCCGCCGCCGAGGATGACGATGTTCTTTCCAAGGTCCGGGATGTTCCGTTTCCTGATTTCCGACAGGAACTTCAGCGGGTCAAGAAATCCGGCAGCGGTTTCGCACCCCGGGATATCCGCCTTGACGGCGTTCTGCGCGCCGGCGGCGATGTAAATGTAATCGGATGTTCTCTTCAGCTGTCCGAAGCTTTCTTTTGATATCCGCATGTTTTTATGGATCCTGACGCCGGTCTTTTCAATGGCGGCGATATCCCGTTCAAGGGCTTCCGGGGACAATCTGAATTCCGGGATGGCGTCGGCCAGCATGCCGCCGGCGACGTTTTTGGTCTCGTACACGTCGACCGTGCAGCCCGCCAGGGCAAGGTAGTAGGCGCAGCTCAGCCCGGAAGGTCCCGCGCCGATAACGGATACGCGGAGCTTGCTGTGCCGACCGGACAGTTTCGGCCGGACCGGCGCGCTGTTATCGGCAACGTAGCGTTTGACATCGCGGATGCGGATCGCCTCGTCGTAATTGATGCGGGTGCAGGTCGTCTGGCAGGAATGGTCGCAGATCATGCCCGTGGAGGCGGGAAAGGGATTGTCTTCCAGAATGACCCTGAGCGCCGCGTCATTCTCCCCGCGGGCGGTAAAATACAGGTAGGCGGGAATGCTCTGCCGGGTCGGACAGGTCCCGGTGCAGGGCGCCGAGATACAGTCGAACTCTTTCAGGAGATTCGGTGTTTTAATGCTTTTTATGCGGTGCCCGTATCTTTTATCCTGCCGGACCTTTTCCGCATATGCCGCAAGAAGGGCCGCGGGCTCTTCGGTCCGGGCGGCGGGATCGATCTGTTCGAGATACTGCAGCAGCCGTGCGTAGCCGCCGGGAAGCAAAATGTCGGAGCATACCGTCACCGGTGATAATCCGCAGGCCAGCACGTCGGAAACATTGCCGGCGTTCACGCCGCCGCAAAAAGAGATCTTCAGGTCCGGAAAGACCTTCCGAACCTTGTGCGCGACATTGATACTCACCGGATGCAGGGCTTTTCCGCTCATGTACATGAACTCGTCGGAAAAAACGTCCTTATGGTTCACGGATTCCAGGGTGTTGGTCAGCTTGATGCCGAAAAACAGCTGTTCCTTGTCCGCGGTTTTTTGCAATGTTCCGATCAGCGAACAGGCGTCGTCAAAACGTATGTCGTGTTCGAATGCGGCATCGGGAACGAGGGTCGCATAGCCCAGATCCTTAAGAATGGCGGTGATATCTTCCTTCCCCAGCAGGGTCGGGTTCAGCTTGATAAAGGTATGCAGTTTTTTCTCCGTCAGCAGATAATGCCCGATCTTCCCGATCTCTTCGGGGGGACAGCCGTGCATGGTGGAGAGCGTAATGTTGTCGGAGATCCTGTCGGGGATGCTTATCGTGTCAATAGCCGGATATATGTCGCGGATCGCACGGAGCATCTCGTTCTTTTCACGGGAGCAGTCAAGCATCTTGCTGAAAAATTCCTGCACCTTGTCCTGCAGAATGCCCTTCATGTCGTAGCCGACGCTCATGTTGAATACGGTGCCCACTTCCTGCGGGAACTTTAGTTCATGCTGGAGGATGTGGATAAGGATCCATGCTTTCAGATACTCTTCATAGGACTGGCGGATCTTCAGTTCCTGGGACCATTCGCAATTGTATCCCTCGTCACCGATATCGATGCAGGGCTTTGACACGGTGATCTCGTCCAGGGTCTGGACCGTTTTCAGTTCGATGTAGCGCGCACCGCAAAGCCAGCCGGCGACGATGTTCTGCGCCATCTGGGTGTGCGGGCCCGCCGCAAGCCCGATCGGTGTTTCCAGCTTTTGGTTAAAAACGGAGGTCTGCAGCTGCGGCCTGTCCGCCGGGTTGAAGAATAAGCTTTTATAAATGCCGAAAAGATGCCCCTGTTTCAGCGAGAAAAGCGCTTGCGTCACAAGCTGTCTGATCGTCAGGGGATGCAGGGTGTCAGGCATGATATCTCCCGTGGAGTTTTTTGACCGCCGACCGGATCTCGTTGTTTATCCGCACCTCGTCCAGGGTGTGGAAGGTGTTCTCGCTGAACAGGATCTTTCCCTCCGCGACGGTCATGAACATTTCCTTCCCCTGTACGCCGAACATCAGATGGTAGAACAGGTTCTCCGGCGACACCGGCGTTACAGGGCGGTAATTGCACACGGCGAGGTCGGCGCTGCCGCCTTCCCGAAGCGTTCCGCTTTCGGGGAAACAGCGCCGGAGCATCTCTGCGGGGTACGCGAAGAGGATCTCGGGCGCATGGTCGACCTGCCCGTTCCTGAGTAAAAAATGGGAGCGCATCGTTCCGAGAATATTGCCGGTCATTCCGTCGGTGCCGAGGAGGTACGTTGGTATTTTGTTCAGATCCATCATGCCGACCCGGTTGTTCGCATTGGATTCCGGATTGGAGATCACCCAGGCGCGGTTTTCATCCAGAAGACGATAGTCGGTCTCCGACAGGTGGATACAGTGAGCCAAAAGCGAATCCTTCGTAAGAAGTCCGAACGCACTCAGGCGCTGCACCGGACCTTCGTAGCCCAGATCACGGCAATAGCGCAGATCGGAAGCATCTTCGCCGCAGTGGATATGAACGGGCAGATCCGCGGGTTTCTGTTTGGCGATCTTTGCCAGGCTTTTTTCGCTGAGCGTGAAATTGGCGTGCAGCCCCAAAAGTCCCTGTGTGCGGGGGTTGTCCCGGTTGTCCGTCCAGAATTCGATGTTCTCGTCGATCTGGTACTGCAGGGCGGCTTCGCCCGCTCTGTCGGAGATCTCATAGCAAAGCAGTCCGCGGATCCCGACCGTTTCATACGCTTTTTTGATGACGTTCAGGCTTCCGCCGACGGCGCTCATGGAGGCATGATGGTCAACGACTGTGGTGACACCGTAGCGGACGGACTGCATCAGGCCGTTCATCGCCGAATAATAAATGCTTTCTTCGTCCAGCGTTTTGTCCAGGCGCCACCAGAGGTTCTCCAGGATTTTTTCAAAGTCCGGCGTGGGACCGACGGGTGCAAGTCCGGTGGCCAGCGCGGAATATAGGTGATGGTGCGGATTGACCAGCCCCGGCAGAACAAGCCGTCCGCCAAGGTCGATCTTTTTTGTTTTCTCTCCCGAAAAATCGGCGCTCGTCCCGATCCGGACGATTTTCCCGCTACGGATCTCGAGCGCGCCGTTCTCCAGGACAAACGAAAGCCCGTCGGTAATGACGCCGTTGATCAGGATAAAATGCTGAGCTTCATGCCGCGTGTTATTTGTCATGCCGGATCCTTTCATGCCCGCTCCCCGGAAAAATGCGGCTTCAAAAATTGTCCGTATCCGGGTCGTTCAACGATGCCGCGAAAGACGTCATAAACGACCGTGCCGCGAACCAGGGTTTTGCTGACCCTTCCCTGCAGGACCAGGTTCTCAAAGGGGGTGATCTTGCCTTTGGAAAGGAACTCCTGTCCTCTGATCTGCCAGGTTTTGTCCGGATCGATCAGGACAAGGTCCGCATCTTTACCCGTTTCGATCGAGCCTTTTCTGTCCCAGAATCCGTAGCGCCTGGCGGCATTCTCTGATACGATCTTCAAAAAACGCGCCAGAGGGATCTGCCGTTTGATCAACCCTTCCGAATAGAGATAGGGGAAAAGCGTGCCGCTGCCCGGGATCCCCGAATAATCGGTCCAGACGGAACCGGTGTACTTTTGTGCGGCCGGGGCGGGCGCGTGGTCGGAGGCCGCAAAATCAAGGATGCCGTTCTTCAGACAGTCCCACAGGACCGCCGCTTCTCCTTCTTCCTTGACGACCGGAGCCGTTTTCAGGGAGGCGCCGAGTTTTTCAAAGTCCCGGCAGGAAAACTGTAAATAATGGGGCGCCGTTTCGCCGCTGATCCCCGGTTCGTTTTCCAGAAGCAGGGCCGCCGTGCCGCTGCCGATGTGCACGATGTGAAGTTCTGCGCCGGTACGGCGTGCCGCGGCGACGGCCGTACGGACCGCCGTGATTTCCGCCAGTTCGGGCCGCGAGCGGTAGTAGCGGATCCAGTCGTCTCCCGCGGCGCGCTGCGTCCGCGTCAGACCCGTGACAATATCCGGATCTTCCGCATGCAGCAGCACGGGCCGCCGGTATTTTTTGGCTTCTGTCAGTACTGCCGTAAATTGTTCGGGATTCAGGCTTCTGAAAGAATCCATCCCGGAAATGAAATAGGTTTTAAAGCCGGGGACAAATTCCGCGAGCTCGGCGATCGGGAGGGAAGATCCGGGATCGAAGGCCTGTCCCGGGACGCCCCCGAAAAAGGCAAAATCGATCAGGGACCGGTCCTTCACCGCATTCAGCTTCACCCGGAAATTCTCCAAAGAGGTCACCGGCGGGACGGAGGTGCAGGGCATGTCGATCACGGTCGTGACCCCGCCGGACGCCGCCGCGCAGCTGCCGTGATAAAAATCCTCGCGCTCCGTATATCCGGGTTCGTTAAAATGAACGTGCGGATCGATGGCGCCCGGAAAGACCTGAAGGCCGGAAGCATCCAAGCAATCCGGGCCCTGCAGATTTTCACCGATACAGACAATTTTCCCTTGATCTATTTCTATATCAAGGGAAGCAAGGTCATTACGGCCGGGTAATGCGATCTTTCCGTTTTTGATGATCATTTCTTTCCGGCGGACTCCAGTGCCCTGAATATTTTTTCGGGCGTGAAGGGTGCTTCGAACAGGCGGACGCCGACCGCGTCATAAATGGCATTCGCGATCGCCGGCATGGGACCGTTGATCCCGATCTCGGAAACGGATTTCGCTCCGAAGGGACCCGACGCCTCATGCGATTCGACCACAAAGGTTTTCATCCGTGGGATATCGGCCGCTGTGGCGATCTTATAGGATCTGAAATTTTTGTTCAGCAGGACGCCCTTGTCGGAAAAGACATACCCTTCCGTCAGGGCATAGGAGATCCCGTTGACCGCTGCGCCCTCGACCTGGCCTTCCGCCAGCTGCGGATTGATCGCCTGCCCGCAATCGACCGCGGAAACGAATTCAATCACCTTTACCTCGCCGGTCCGGGTGTCCACTTCCACTTCTGCGGCCTGTGCCATAAAGGGCGGCGGCGATTGTTCGACCACTTCCGAGGCTTCCGCCTGGATCTGGAACTGGTTTTTGGTATAGAGGGCATAACAGCAAATATCGTTGTAGCCGATGGTTTTGTTTTGTTTCTTATCGCAGACTTCCGACGGTTCAAGGCTCAGGTTTTCAGGATCCGAGCCCATCATCTCCGCGGCGACCTTCATGATCTGCTCTTTCACCTTTTCGGCGCATTTTTTGACCGCGCGGCCGGACAGGTACGTGGTCGACGAGGCATAGGCGCCCACATCGAAAGGCGTGCGGTCCGTGTCGGAGGAATAGGGGATGATCTTTTCCAGCGGCACGTTCAAAACTTCCGCCGCGATCTGCGACAGGATCGTGTCCGAGCCGGTGCCGATATCGGTCGCCCCGATATTCATGTTAAAGGATCCGTCCTCGTTCATTTTGATATAGGCCGCCGCCATGTCGATCAGCGGAATGGCCGAACCCTGCATGGCAACGGACAGTCCGACGCCCCGCACCTTGTCGCCCTTGCGGACCTTCCTGTCGCGTTTGTTGTACCAATCGAGCTCGTTGATGCAGATATCGATACATTCGTCAAGCTTGCAGGAATTGACCGTTTGGGTAACGCCCGACGTTCCCTCGCCGAGCGCTTCGAAGACCTTTGAGGTTTCACCGACACGAATATGGTTCTTTTTGATGAAATCCGGCAGGTCGAGATTCAGTTTCCGCGTCAGGATATCCAGATGCTGGTTCAGGGCGAAATAGCCCTGCGTTGCGCCGTAGCCGCGGTAGGCGCCCCCGACCGGGAGGTTCGTATAGACCGACCGGCCGATGAAATGAAGATTTTCGATCTTATTGAACAGGGGCAGCACTTTGGATCCGCAATTGGAGAGGACGGTCAAAGCGTGCGAGCCGTAGGCGCCGGAATTCAGCAGGGCGTCCATTTCCAGAAAGGTGATCTCGCCGCTGTTTTTTGCGCCCATTTTCAGGCGGACGCGAACGGGATGCCGGGTCCGGGTGGACTGAAAAACCTCGCTTCGCGTCAACACCAGCCGGCACGGGCGTTTATGCTTGATCGTGACCCATGCGGCAAGCGGATCAAGCAGCACTTCCTGCTTTCCGCCGAAGCCGCCGCCGATGCGCGGCTTGATCACGCGGATCTTTGCGACCGGGAATTCGCAGACATGCGATACGATGCGCCGGACGTGAAAGGGGACCTGCGTCGAAGAAAGAATGACCAGTCTGCCCCTCTCGTCAAAGTAGGTTTTTACCGAATGCGGTTCGATCGCGCAGTGGGAGCCGTAATGCGCCCGGTAGGTCTCATCAATGATAATATCGGATTCGGTTTCGGCCTTTTTCAAATCGCCAAAGCCCAGATCCACTTCCGCCGCAAGATTATTTTCCGGTTCGTATTTCACGCCGATCGGCGCAAAGCGGGAGGGGTCGTGCAGGGCGGGCGCCCCGGCTTCCATGGCCTTTTCGGGATCAAAGAGCGGGGTGCGCAGCCGGTATGTCACCTTCAGCAATTTGGCGGCCGCTTCGGCGATCTTCGGGCTTTCCGCCACCACCATGGCGACCCGGTCGCCGACAAAACGGACCGTATGGTCAAAGAGGACCGTGTCATAGGGTGAAGGTTCGGGATATCCCTGGCCTGCCGTCGTATGCAGAATCTGTTTGACATTTTTATAATGAAGGACATCCACCACGCCGGCAACTTTGCGGGCTGCGGAATCGTCGATG
>CALMFL010000022.1 GCA_937862595.1 uncultured Fidelibacterota bacterium | reverse complement strand
TTCGTAATTCAGCGGGGTCAGTTCTTATAAAAATAGACGGCAAGCTTTTCGGTATCTGTCCGGTTGATCCAATGATCAAAACCCGGGCTTGCGATTTTTATCGGTCTGCGGGGCGGGTTCGTTTCAGGTAATGGCCGGAATCTCCCCATTCATCATAAGCGACGTCGTTGCTGACGGATGCGATCCGCTGTTCGACGCAGCGCCGGCAATCATCGGGGTTCTCATCGGTGCAGGGCTTATCTTCGTAAAGCTTATAGAATTCACGGACGCGGCAGGGCGTGATATTGGGCATGAACACGTTGGCGCCGGCGTCGATGGCCCGCTCCCTCCCCTGAGGATCGATGGTCTGCATGGCGGTCGAGGCGGCGATATTGATATCCTTCATCAGGATCCGGAGAATGGCGATCATTTTGAGCGAGAGCTCAAAGCGGGCCTGCTTCGGCAGCAGAAGATCGCGGTACGTGTACAGGGGGGTGTCCTTATGCTCCAGATAAGGCCCCATTCCGACCATGTCGATATCGATGGACTTCATCCATAAAAGGTCCCGGGCCAGATCTTCCGTCGTCTGGAAAGGAAGGCCGATCATGACGCCCGTACCGACCTGGAATCCGGCGCTGCGGAGGTCGCGAAGCGCCTGCAGGCGCTTGTCGAACGAATGCTTTTCGTCGTTCGGGTGCAGACGGGAATAAAGCTCCCGGCTGCTTGTCTCGATGCGCAGCAGATAACGGTCGGCGCCGGCCCTGAACCAGCGTTCGTAGGTTTCCGGCGTCTGCTCTCCGCAGGAAAGCGTTACGCGCAAGTTGCCTTCCGTACTTTCCCGGATCCCGTCAAGCAGGCCTTCGACCCTCTCCGTAAAATGCGGACCGGTCAATTCCCCGGACTGCATGACGATCGAGCCGTAGCGGTTTTTATAGGCGAAATAGGCGGCATTCAGGATCTCCTCGTCGCTCAGGTCGTAGCGCGGTACCCTGGAATTCGATCTGCGTATCCCGCAATAGAAGCAATCTTTTGCACAGATGTTCGAGAATTCGATCAGTCCCCGGAGGTAAACCTTATTTCCCACATGCTCCGCCTTCACCTGCCGGGCTTTTTCAAAGAGCAGGCCGCGGTCCCGTCCCTCCGCATTGAGAAGGGCGGTCACATCCGAAAGGCCGGGGTCATTTTTCTCTAAGATTTTATCGATCATATCCGTTCTTTTACCCTCTTTTTTTCCAAGCGGCAAGATACGACTATTTGGCGTGTTCATCAATGAAAATAGACGCTAAAAAACGAACGGGCCCGCGAGGAGCCCGTTCTTATCGAATCATTGAGCGGATACGGTCTACGCTTCTTCGCGCTCTTTCTGATGTTCCGCCGCGATCTTTTCCTGAATGTCTTTCGGGACATACTCGTAATGCGAGAATTTCTGGCGGAAGATGCCCCGCCCCTGCGAGATCGAGCGCAGGGTATTCGCGTATTTGTAGAGGTTCGCAAGGGGTACGGAAGCCTTGATGATCTGATAATGACCGTCGCTGTCCATCCCCAGCACTTTTCCGCGCCGTGACGAAACGTCGCCCATCACGTCGCCCATGTATTCTTCTGGGATCTTGACCTCGATCTCGTAGATAGGCTCAAGCAGGATCGGATCGCCCTTCTGGAAGGCTTCGCGGAACGCGCCGCGCCCGGCGATCTGGAACGCGATGTCCTTCGAATCGACCGGGTGCATTTTACCGTCGTAGAAGGCGACTTTCAGATCGATCACCTTGGACCCGCTGATGGGGCCTTCGACCGTTGCCTGATTCACGCCTTTTTCAACCGAGGGAATAAAGGAGCGGTCCACGTTCATCCCGACCAGTTCGCTGACGAATTCAATGCCCTCGCCGCGTTCTTTCGGTTCAACGCGCAGGAATACTTCACCGAATTGTCCGGCGCCGCCGCTCTGTTTTTTATGGCGGTAATGGCCTTCCGCCGTTTTGCGTACCGTTTCCCGGTAGGGAATGCGCGGTTCGATCTGGTTGATATGGATGTTATAGCGCTGTTCGATCTTCTTGAGACTGACATCCAGATGGGTTTCGCCGAGTCCGGATACGATGGTCTGTTTGAGTTCGGGGTCCACGACGTAGTGGAAGCTCGGATCCTCGGCACAGATCTGGGCAAGGCCCACGCCGATCTTCTCGTCGTCGCCTTTCGCCGAGGCTTCCACCGCTACCCGGATGATCGGGTCCGGAAAAACGATCGCATCGTATTCGATGGGCGCTTTGGGATCGCACAGAGTGTTGCAGGTATGGGTCTCTTTCAATTTGACCACCGACCCGATATCCCCGGCATGCATTTCCGTGACATCGGTACGGGTCTTTCCGTTCATGGTAAAGAAGGTGCCGAACCGTTCATTGGCGCCCGACTTTACGTTTTTAAGGTCCATTCCGGGTCTCAGGGTACCGGACATGATCTTAAAATAGGACATTTCGCCGATATGCTGTTCATACAGGCTCTTATAGATATAGACGCTCACGGGTTCGGCGGCATCGACCTTACGGACGATCGTGTCCGGGGTCCCGGGTTTCTTTCCCCTGACCTCCCCGACGTGGTCGGGAGCGGGCGCAAGTTCGGCAAGGATCTCCGCCAGGCGGGTCACGCCGACATTTTTCATGGAAGAGATACAGACAAGCGGGAAAAGGGTACGGCCCGCGATCGCATTTTTCATGCCCTTGCCGATCTCCTCAGGGCTCAGTTCGCCGGTCTCGAAGAATTTTTCAAGCAGGGCATCGTCGGATTCGGCCACGAGTTCGACCAGTTTTTCAAATAATTCATCCACGCGGCCCTGATGTTCGGCCGGAACATCCTGTTCCGTATAGTTCCCTTTGTCGTCAAAAACCAGGCATTTCTTTTTAAGGACATCCACGATCGTCGTGAAGGCGGGACCTTCATTTACGGGGAACTGCACCGGCAGAACATGGTCGCCGAAACGTTTCTGGAGATCCGTAACGATCACGTCAAAATGCGTGTGTTCCTTGTCCAGCATGGTGACGGCGATAAAGGGCGCCGTAGCGCTTTCTTCCAGCGCCGTCCAGGCGATCTCGGTACCGACCTCGATCCCGTTGGCCGTTGCATCCACGGTCAGGACGGCGGAATCGGCCACGTGGCACACCGCTTTCAGTTCTCCGGAGAAATCCATATAGCCGGGAGCGTCCAGCAGATTGATCTTTGTATTTTGCTGCATGATGTGCATCAGGGACGCACGCAGGGAGATCTGGCGTTCGATCTCCTCCGAGGTGTAGTCGGAAGCCGTCGTGCCTTCCTGAATCGATCCGAGACGGTTGATCGTCCCCGCATTTAAGAGAAACGCATCCGCCAGGATGGTTTTCCCCGTTGCCGAATGGCCAACCAGAGCGATATTGCGAATATCTTTGGTCAACGTTGCCATTATATTTCCTCCATAATAGGGTTTTATGTTCTTACTTTAATGCCTGACGAACCACTTTGCCGGTCGCCGAACGCGGAAAATGGTTCACGAAAATGAACTTCTCCGGGATCTGATAGCGCGGCAATTCCTGCTCCAGATAGTCAAAGAGTTCTTTTTCTTCGGGACGTTTGCCTTGTTCCGGGATAATATGGGCGTGAATGCTTTCCGACCCGGCGTCCAGCGGGACGCCGACCACGACCGCGTCCTGCACTTTCGGGTGTTTCACAAGCACGGACTCTATCTGCTCCGGATACACATTGAAGCCCCGGACGTTGATCACATACGCTTTGCGGTCCACGAAATAGAGGTAGCCGTCCATGTCCAGCCGGCCGAGATCGCCGGTCCGGTACCATCCTTCGTCCAGTTTATCATGCAATAATTTTTTCAGGTCTTCCGTCAGGATATTCGATGTCACGCAGATCTCGCCGATCTGTTCGTCGCCGGCCGTTTGGCGGCCGTTCCTGAGACTGATGGACACGCTGCTCAGGGGAACCCCGATCGACGCGGGTTTGTCGGCGTTCGTGTTCACGGTAAGCAGGGGTCCCGCTTCCACCATCCCGTAGATCTTGTAGACGGGGATATGATAAAGCGCCGTGAAGGCTTCCTGATAATTGCTTTTCAGCCTTCCCCCGCCGGTAATGGCATACTGCAGGGAGGCCGGCAGATAATCTTTATCTTTCTGATTCGCCAGAAAACCGATATAGGCGGGTTCTGCGACCATCACGGTGGGCTGTGCGGCTTCCATTGTTTTCCGGAATTCCTTTTCGTTCAGCGGATCGCAGAGGACGATCGAAGCGCCGGCGTTTACGGCGCCGTTCAGGACCGCGACATAGGCGAGGAAATGCGTCAGCGGATAGGGTGAAAAAATAATGTCCGCCGGCCTGAAGGGGATCATGGAAAGAAAATCGTTCGTAGAGCGGGCGATCATTCTGTTGGAATACTTGGCATATTTTGCCGGACCGGTCGCGGCGCCGCTGTAGAACATGACGTTGGTGTCGCCGGCATCGGGGTGATAGGGACCGCCGAACGGGGGTTTGTTCCGGTATTCCATCATGTCGGTCGTTTTTTCATAGTCGCAGCCGCCCATGCCGATAAAGGTCGTGCAGCTGTTCAGAATGCTGGTCGCGCTGATGACGTCCTCTTCGTTCTCGGCATGATAGATGATCGCCGAGGCACTGCTGTCGTCAATGATATAGCGGAGCGCCAGGGATTTGTAGTGCACGTTGACCGGGATCATCATGGCTTCAAGGCGCGACAGGGCCAGCCAGGTAAAGATCATTTCGGGAATATTCGGCAGCATGACCACCACCCGGGTATCTTTGCTTATCCCCTGCTGATGCAAATGGTTGGCCAGCCGCAGCGACGATTCGAACACTTCCTTGTAGCTCAGTTTCGATTCGCCGTGATAGATGAAAATATCGTCCGGCGTTTTTTGCACCTGTTTAAAAAATGTCGAGTAATTTGATACGATAACAGTGTACCTCAGCCTTTTTCTTAACAAGCCGGATAATGTAAAGAGAATATCCATGGTAGTCAAGATTTTGATATGATTCTTATGGTTTTTATGATAGATTTCCCGATGCAAGCGGGCTATCTCAAATCCGTCGTTCTGATGACGATCTCTTCCCTCTCTTTTGCGGTCATGTCGCTGATGGTCCGGCTTGCCGGCGATCTCCCTCTCTTCGAAAAAGTTCTGTTCCGCAATCTCGTCAGCCTGCTGATCTCTATCGTGATCATTCTGAAAAGCGGCGCGTCGTTCCGGGGAAAACCCGGGAACCGCCTCTATTTGCTTTTGCGTGCGCTGGGCGGCCTTCTGGGCGTCGTGCTGTACTTTTACAGTCTGAGCTATCTGAGCATCAGCGACGCGACGATGCTGAACAAAATGTCCCCCTTCTTTGTGATCCTCTTTGCGGGGTTTTTCCTGAATGAGAAGATCAACCGCTACCAGATCGGCGGGATCGTCGTGGCCTTTCTCGCCGCCATGCTGATCATTAAGCCTCAGTTCAATATCAATATGTTGCCCGCGCTTCTGGGACTGGGTTCCGCGATCTTCGCCGGACTTTCCTACGCCCTTATCCGGATGCTGAAATTGCGCGGGGAATCTTCCGGCACCATCGTCTTCTATTTTTCCCTGATCTCCTTCGTAGTGACCCTGCCTCTGGCGATGGTCCGCTTTGTCATGCCCACGCCCGTACAATGGCTCTACCTGCTCGGGATCGGCGTGTTCGCCGCCGCCGGACAGCTTTTCATGACGCAGGCCTATCAATACGCCCGGGCGTCGGACATTGCCCCCTACAAATACCTGCATGTGCTGTTCGCAGCCCTGATGGGCATCTTTTTCCTGGGGGAAGGCGTGGACATCCTCAGCCTGACCGGCAGCGCGATCATTGTCATGGTATTCTTCTACCTGTATAAAAAGCGCTACGTCTGACAGGACATTTTAACGTCCTCCTCCTTGACGGAACGGCGCCGCCCGCATTGTAGAATAATTACAATCTCTTGATAAATAAACAGTTATACCCTTCGTGATCCGGGCATTTCAACGGCAGCACTATTGTGCGGGGATAAAATTATTTGCAGACGCCGGTCTCGCCGCAGCGGGGCAGCTCATGCTTCAGGGGTTCCGGCGGCAGGATCGCGGTGTAGACGGCACAGACGTATTCATCCAGCCAGCGGTAGTATTCCCGGACCTTCTCCGGATCCGGATCCTTCCGCACATCGTTTGCGCGGCTGAGGATCTCGTTTTCTTTTTCCATGAGGATCTGCCAGTAACCGGTTTTTTTGCGGTTCTTCAGTTTGGCCGCATCCAGATAATTTTCCTTGTCGTCATGCCCGACCGGGAAAAGCCCGTCTTTCAGCTTCAGGGCGGCCGCGGTCATGAAGGGCGCCTCCTCACTGTCCGTGGTGATCACCGCGGGCAAGCGGTCCGCCGAGGAAAAGAACACGGGGGTCGCCATGGCGGTCAGGGGGAATCCCATGATCGGCCACAGCATGCTGTTGCGCGGGTCCTCTCCGTCCCGGACGCCCTGAACGACCAGGACCGAAGCGCTCCAGTAGCGGACGATATAATCCTGGAAGGCGACGAGGGTCGTTTCATTCTCATCTTTCGGAAGTTTCATATTGCCGAGATGTTCGCGGAGCGCGCCGTGCTCCATATTCCGGGTGGCTTCCCGGATGATAAATTCCGGGGTAAGTTCGGCAGCCCCGGCAAAGAGTTTTCGGGTGGCGTCATAGCGGATATAGCCCTGTCCTTTTTCATCTCCCCCGGACACGGAAAAGTTCGTCCGGATCAAGTATCCCTCCGGCGCCACGTCCGGATCGTTCACGTCGAATTTTACATAATGGTCAAAACCGGTCTCAAAATACGCCGCGTTCCCCCGCGCGTCGATCACCCCGAAATTCGCGGCGATCCCCCACTCCCCGGACGATCCGCGCAGCAGGGATTCAAAATCATCGACGCTGCTGCAGGTTTCCAGGGCATGCCGCATCAGCAGGCCTTCCTGGTCCGCTTCCAGCGATGCGGGAAGCGCCGGCCGGATATTGTAGGATGCCGTATTCATGACAGCGAAGCCGGTCTCGTTCACGCCCATCCAGATCTCCTTGTTTGCCGGGTCCTTCACGTTCGCAACGCCGACAAAATCGTAGCCCGTTTCACTGACATAAACCAGTTTGTTCTCGAGCGAGCCCGTATCCCGGTGCTTCCACAGAAGCGGCCGGCCGTCGGGGGTGGCTTTCCCGCTGATGACCGCGGAGGTACAGGCCAACAGTACCGACAACATGCCGATCGCGGCAGTTAGGAGCTTTTTCATCCGAACACCTTTCGTTTGATCTCAATGGCGTTGACCGGACAAATTTCGTGACAGCAGAAACAGCGTATGCATTTCCGGTCGTCAATGCATATTTTCCCGTCCTTCACGGACAGCGCTTCCGACTTGCACATCTGCACGCATTTTTGGCAGAGGATGCAGCGCGTGTGATCAAAGAACGGACGCCTGTCAAAACGGCGCCGGATCTGCTGAAGGCGGACGCCCATTACGACCAGGTTATAGTGATGTTCTATGGGTATCCGTTTGAAGTTTTTCACCCGAAGATCCTTCATTTCGCCGCCTTCCAGAACGATGTCGGCGATATTTTTCAGACCGATGCCCCGTTCGAGGGCATTGGCGAACATGGGGATCTTCAGCGGGTCGTAGCCCACGATCCGGGCGGCGGTCATATCCAGGGCGATCAGATTGCAGGACCCGAGCAGCAGTCCGATATGTTTCGGCTTGCCGTTCTGCGGACCCGCCCCCTCCATTCCGATGATGGCGTCCATGAAGGCAAAGGCAGGCTTGACCGTATAAAGGAGATCGATCACCATGGCGGAAAAATCGTGGCGGTTGGGATATTTCACGTGCAGCATGGCCTTCGTGAAGCCGGGGATCAGACCGAAAAGATTCTTGGTCGCTCCCGTAAAATAGGCCAGTTCGTGGGTTTTGCATTTCGGCAGGGACACGATGAGGTCCACCTCATCGATGATCCGGGCCAGTTTGAACCCGTTCCGTGTCAGGGGATCTTTGGTAAAATCCACCCATTCGATGCCGAGTTCCTCACAGACCTGCCGGATCCCGCAGACCCTTCCGGTGAAAGCGGCGCTGTGGATCCCGGGGGAATCCCCCGCCAGAACGACGGCGCCCTGCCCCTGGAAAAAGCGGGCGCAGGCCCGGAACACTTCGGGATGCGTGGTCACGGCGCGTTCGGGCTTCAGGTCCGCCAGGATATTGGGTTTCAGCAGAACGCGCTTTCCGCGGGGGTCGGGGCCGCCCGCGGCGGCATAGATCTCCGAAACGGCCTGCAATATCCGTTCGGGGTCGTAGGTAGCGGCCTTCCGCACGGAAACAAGGGCATTGTTCTCAGACAGGTTCATCGCTCGCCGGTCACTTCAAATTTTCGGGGTTCAGGCAGGTCAGGTCTTCGGGGAGGAACAACCCGTCCTTGCGGATCAGCACGCCGTCGAACCAGATCTCCCCGCCGCCGCACTCGGGCGTCTGGCGCAGGACCAGGTCCCAGTGGATCGCGGAACGGTTGCCGTTGAAGGCGTTGTCGTAGGCGTTCCCGGGGGTAAAGTGCAGGGACCCCGCGATCTTTTCATCAAAGAGGATATCTTTCATCGGGCGGTTGATATAGGGGTTCATGCCCATGGCGAATTCGCCCACGTAGCGCGCCCCTTCGTCGGTATCGAAGATCTCGTTCAGGCGGGCTTTGTCGTCGCCGTCCGCCTCCACGATCTTTCCGTCCCGGAACGTCAGGGTGATGCGTTCAAACACCGTTCCCTGATACAGGGTGGGCGTATTGTACTCGATCACGCCGTTCACGCTGTTCCGTACGGGCGCGGTGAACACTTCCCCGTCCGGGATATTCCGCAGTCCGCATGATTGCAGCACCGGAATGCCCTTGACCGAAAAATGCAGATCGGTCGCTCCGGGACCTTTGATATGCACCTTGTCGGCCTTATCGAGCCGTTCCATGAGCGCTTTCTGGGCTTTCCCCATTTTCGGATAGTCGAGCGTGCAGACGTCAAAATAGAAGTTCTCAAAGGCTTCGGTGCTCATGCCCGCCTGCTGGGCCATTGAGGGGCTCGGCCAGCGGAGCACGACCCATTTGGTCTTCGGCACCCGGATATTCGAATGGACCTTTTGGCTCCACAGGGTCTGGTAGCGTTTCATGTCCTCGGCGGACACGTCGGACATTTCGGTGATATTCTGCGTTCCCCTGACCCCGATATAGGCCTGCATATGCTCCATGCGGAAGGCCTCGTAATCGCCCGAAAAGGCGATCTGCTCATCGTTGCCCCCGTTGTAGAGTTCACGCAGAACCGTATTGGACTTGATCGAGACAAAGGGATTGCCCCCGCGCGCCCGGACCGAACGGACCAGAAGCTTTACAAAGACATCGGGGACGTCAAAGGCCTCAATGAGGACGTTCTCCCCTTTTTGAACATCGGTTGAATAATTGACCAGCAGATCGGCCAGTTTTTTTTCACGTGGATCGTACATGGGTCGTTTCTCCTATCAGGCTATCGATTTCGTTTTCATTATATACTTTTTTTCCCGTCTTTTCAAACAAATTCACCGCAATCCCCTTTCCCGGCCTCAAAACACCGCTGAAGGTGCCGTCATACACGCTGCGGTTCCCGCAGGAGGGCGAATGGGCCTTCAGGCATGCCAGGGAAGCCCCCGCCGTCTCCGCGGCCGTCAGGGCGAGCTCAGCGCCTTTGCGGAACTCCCGGCTCACATCCGCGCCCTCCCGGTTGAGCACCCGGCCGTCCCCCTGAATTTCGGACGGGACGCGCGGCGTCGGCAATCCGCCCAGCACTTCCGGGCAGACCGGGATCAGAAGAAAACGGTCTTCAAGCCGGCGCAGGATCTCCTTCGGAAGGCAATTATCCTTCCCGTCGTAACGGCAGGGGACGCCCGTCAGACAGGCCGAGATCACGAGCGGGACAAGGTCATGCCGGTTCATGATGAAACCGGACCGAGGGGTTTGACCAGCAGGCAGACGGAACGGGGCCTCAGCACGATCCGCGGATCCGGGTGTGAACGTATCGGATCGCAGGCGGCTTTTTCAAGGGTCGCATGCACCTGCCACTCCCCTTCTCCGAGATCAAAGGCCGCATTGTTTTCCGGGGAGGTGTTTACCAGGACCGCGCAGCGGCGTTTTTCCGAGCGGACGGTGTAGCCCAGCCCGAATTCGCAGTTTTCGGCATAGATCGCCGCGATCCGGCCGGGATCGGCGGAACGCAGTTCCGGAAAGGCTTTCCGCAGGGCGATCAGCTGACGGTAATAGTCAAACAGTCCGCGGTTGATGTCACGGTCGCGGAAATCCATGTAATTGGTTTCGTTATCCTTCGCGTAGGAGTCAAAGTCCAGCTCGCCCGCATGCGGATCCCGGACCCCTTTCACGGGAACGATGACCTTTGAGCGGGCATATTCCTGGCCGGCGTGCATCATAAGCATGCCCTGGGAACAGAACAGCATGAAGGCGGCAATCCGGTGCAGGGTCTGTTCTTCTGCGCCGAGACGGATGTGTTCATCGCGGTCCGGGAGCACCGTCTTGTCCTTTTCCCGCAGGGAGATGCGGATAAAATCCCCCAGCGTGTAGCCGTCGTGGGAGGCAATGTAGTTGACCGAATATTTTGACGAGGGGACCAATCCGCCGTCCTTGCGCAGGGAGCCGGTCAGCAGGCGGACAAAATTATTCCGGTGCAGGTCTTTTTCCCATTTCCCGAACAGGAAGCCCTGACGGTCAGCGGGATTCTCGCCTTTGATGCCGTTGCGGTAGGTGTCGTTCCATACGCCGAAGCCCATGTCGCTCATGTGTTCCGGAAAATACCGGCGGCCCCAGGGTTCACCGGCAAGGACCACGTCCGGGTTGACCGCAACGGCCGCCTGTCTGATCGCCAGGAGGACCGGATCGTCCAGGACCCCCGCCATGTCCAGACGGAACCCGTCGATGTGGAATTCCTTCATCCAGTAAACGACGCTGTCCACGATCAGCTGCGACATGACCGGCGACTCGCTGCGGGTATCGTTCCCGCAGCCGCTCATGTTCTCGTAAAGACGCAGATACTGGTCTTCGGCCAGCTGGCGCAGCGGATTGATATTGTACTGGCTGATATGATTGTACACGACATCCATGATCACCGAGATCTTCGCCTTATGCAGGGCTTTGACCAGGGATCTCAGTTCGTCGATCTCGGCGCCCCGGGGATCGGACCAGGTCCCGAATTCCTTTGTTCCCGCCCGCGCGTAAAAATTCGCCGGCGCAAAGAAGAACGAGGTCATGTAGCCCCAGTGGTTGTAGGCGTAGGGATTCCAGCCGTTTTTCGGAGGTTCATAGTTCGCAAAGTGCATCAGGGGCAGGAATTCCACGGCGTTGACGCCCAGTTCCAGCAGATAATCGATCTTTTCTTCGACCCCGGCATAGGTGCCGCCGTGCTTCGCGCCGCTTTCCGGATGGGCGGTCAGGTCGCGGACGTGGCATTCGTAAATGATCAGGTCGCGGGGGTCCGCCGTTTTCACGAAGTCATCCCCTTCCCAGTCATAGTCATCTTTCGGGATATAGGCCCGGGCGTTCTGAAGATGGTCGTTGAAGGTCGACACGGAACGCGCATAGGGGTCGGCGACATAGTCTTTTCCGTCATCCGGGCGGAAGGCGTAATAGCGGCCGGCAAAATCCTGGATATCGGAGTATTCCCAGTATCCGCCGCCAATCGCGCGCATGGGGAACGCTGCCTCGGGTTCCCCGTCCTCGCAGCGGGCAAAAAATGCCAGACGCACCTGTTTTGCGTAGGGGGCATACAGAATAAAATATGTACGTCCGTCAATACGGTGACATCCTGTGGGATGTTTCATGCGAAAATCAGTCTCCGATATACTTACATAATGTTAAAATAAAATGCGTCATGTCGTGCTGCACGTGCTGGGCGGTCTCGAACACCTCTTCGTGCGTCAGGGGTTTTGTCGCGATGCCTGCGGCCCAGTTCGTCGCGCAGGAAAAGGGATAAACGTCCATCCCGTGCTCGCGCGCCCACATGATCTCCGGCATGGTGGACATCCCGACAAGGTCGCCGCCGAGCGAAGCGAAATACCTGATCTCGGCAGGCGTTTCATAGGAGGGGCCGGTGGTCCAGACATAGACCCCCTCCCCGATCGTTATTCCGGAGAGGCGGGACGCTTCCTTTGCCGCCGCCGCTTCCGCGGGACGGATCCGGGCGCTTTCCGGCTTCATGCCGGACGCCAGGGTGGTCATGTCCACGCAATCCCGGATCAGCAAAATATCGCCGGGCGCATAGGCCGGATCGATCAGGCCGGCGGCGTTCGTAATGATGACTTTTTTGATCCCGAGCGCGTGAAAGGTCTTCACGATGGAAAGCACGGCATCCAGGTCATAGCCCTCGTAATAATGGAATCTTCCCTTTGCGGCAAGCAGCCGCACGCCGCCGATGCTTCCAAGCACAAATTCCCCGGCATGCCCGGGTACGGTCGACCGCGGGAAACCCTCGATATCGGCATAGGGAAGCTTTTTCAGGACATTGACGGAATCCAGCAGATTGCCGAGCCCGCTTCCGAGAACGATCCCCACGGAGGGACCGGGATCTCCGAAATATTTCGCTAATTCATTCGTTTTTATCATTTAAATCGGTTTTCTCTTTGATGTGCGGTCGAGCACGGCCCCGATCTCATCCCAGGCCGTTTCCAGCTGATCGTTCTCCCGCAGGTTCTTCAGGTTCATGATCCGCTTCTCCAGTTCCTGTTCGCCCACGACCGCGGCCCACTGCGCCTGCTGGCGGTTCGCATCCCGCAGCATGGCCTTCACGCTTCTGCGGAGGAGTTCGAGCTGTACGCGGTAACCTGCTTCGCGCAGGGCGGTCACCAGCGGCAGGACTTTTTCCAGACAGCGGCTGTCCATCGGCGCGATATAAAGGTCCAGGGCCTCGCTTTCCTGTTCGAACAGCCCTTCCGCATCCATGGCAAGGATCAGCCGTTCCATGCCCGCGGCGAAACCCACGGCCGGCGTATCCGGGCCGTCGAGGTCGCGGATGAGCAGGTCGTAGCGTCCGCCGCCGCAGAGCGCGTCCTGGGCGCCCAGCGCGGTGCCCTTGATCTCGAAGGTCGTGCGGGTGTAATAGTCCAGTCCCCGGACCAGGGCCGGATCGATGACATAGGGGATCCCGACCGCATCCAGATAATTCCTGAGCGCGTTAAAATGTTCGGTATCCTCAGGCGAAAGATGGTCCAGAATGGCGGGCGCATGGGCTTTCATGATCCTGCCGCATTCGGGATTCTTGCAATCGAAGAGGCGGAGGATATTTCCGTGAAAGCGGTCCCGGCAGGTATCGCACAGTCCGTCTTTATGCGGCTCCAGCGCCGCGCGGAGGATATCCATATAGTTTTTTCGCGCTTCAATGCTGCCGATGGAATTGATGTGAAGCTCCCAGTTCCTGAGCCCGAGCGCCTTGTAGACCCGGCAGGCGAGTTCGATCACCTCCGCATCCGCTTCCGGATGGGGCGAGCCGATGACCTCGATGCCGAACTGATGGAACTGGCGCTGGCGGCCGGCCTGGGGACGTTCCTGGCGGAACAGCGGGCCGAGATACCATAATTTATGAAGCGGGGCTTCCTGCTGATAATTGTGCTGGATGAAGGAACGCGCCACCGAGGCGGTCAATTCGGGCCTGAGGGTCAGGCTTTCCCCGCCCTTGTCCTCAAAGCTGTACATCTCCTTGCTGACGATGTCCGAAAACTCCCCCACGCCCCGTGCGAACAGCGCCGTGTATTCGAATACCGGCGTCCGCACTTCCTTGTAGGCATAGGCTGCAAAAACCTCTCTCAGCACCGATTCTATTTTCTGCCACTTATGGCTTTCCCACGGCAGAATATCGTGCGTTCCCTTGATCGTCCTCAGTTTTTGCATAGTCTCCCTTCTATACCATTCCGGCGATGGCTTCCTGAGCCGCTTCCAGATCTTTTTCTTTTACGTAGAGGATCGTGAAGGCGCCCGAGGCGGCATTGCCTTCCACGATCAGCGCGGACTGCATGATATCGGATTTTGCGCGGAAGGGGATCTCCTTCTCTTCCAGAACGTGCTTGACCATTTCAGCCAGCATATCGTTTTGAAATTCAACCAGTTTTACTTCTTTTTCTTTCATAGGCACCCGTTCTTTTTGTAAAATAAGCACGATTCCGCCAAAAAATCCCATAAAATATAAAATAAATTTTGTTAACTGGGAAATTTTTTAATATTTTTAAAAATTAAATTAAGTGAGGTTTCCATGAGAAAGACGATTTTCACCATATTTGTTGTCAGTGTAATTGCTCTGAGCGTCAGCGGTTGCGCGGCCAGCAAGCCGACGGCACCGGCGGCACCCATCGTGATCAACAGCGATGACCTGAACATTACCCTGCTGGACAGGAAGATCGAGAACCTGAAGGACACCATGACCCTGGCCTTCGCTTCCATGGATGAGTATTACATCGCCCGCACCACGAAGCTTCATGCCCAGCTGGACCGCATCGAAGCGGAGAACGACGAACTGAACATGCAGACGGACACGCTCATCGCCGTGATCAACCGCATGAACACCTATCTCCGCGAATTGAACGCGATGCCGATCTTCTTCGGATCGCCTAAGGTGATCGCGGAACAGACGGTGAAAACGCCCGAAGAGCTCATCGGCAAGGTTCCCGAAGAGGAGATCATCGTCAAGCCTGAGGTGATCGTCCCCGAGATCAAGGTGCCGGTGACCATCAAGACCGACAATTTCCTCACCCGCTACAAAGACGGATTGAACAATTTTTACTTCCAGCGCTACGGCGATGCCGTGGAGATCTTCGAACGCCTGCTGGTCGAATTCCCGCAGCACTATCTGGCCGGGAACGTTCAGTACTGGACGGGCGAAAGCTATTATGCGCTTCGCCAGTACAAAAAAGCGTTCAACGCCTTCAACATGGTGTTCAATACCAACGCCTTCGACAAATACGACGACACGCAGCTGAAGCTCGGTTTCTGCTATTTCAAGATGGGGAAAATGCGCTCGGCGGTCCAGGAATTCAAGAACCTGATCACCTACTATCCGAACAGCGAGCACGTCACCATTGCGATCCGCCAGATCGCGATCATTGAGCAATACGCAACGAAGTAAGACAGCGTAAGAAAAAACAGTGCAAGTCAAAGCGCCCTTCTCCGGAAGGGCGTTTTTTTTGGCATCGAATCTGCTGACTGATCCTGAGCGATGAGCTCCCCTGCGTTCAGTCCGCCTTCCCCTATCCCGGCATGAGCTCTCATTGCGGCATGCCTTCGTCGTCCGGCGGCCGCCTGCCGGCCCCATGCCGCCCTGTCCCCCGCCAGGCTGAGTCCCCTTCACCTGTTTTAGAACCCCTAAAGCACAGGACACCGCATCAATGCGGTGTCCTGAGTGTTTTATCGTGAAGCGGGTCAGATCTTAATAATTGATCCCGATCGTAAACATGTTGACATAGCCCAGGTCGCCGTAATTGACGAAGGCGTAATCGAACTGGATGCCGTAGCCGGGCTGGATCTGGTATTTCATCCCGATGCCCGCCGTCAGGCCGCCGGTCCGCTCGTCCATGAACAGCGTCCGGTAGCCCGTGCGCAAGCAGAGCATTTTCCACAGGGTCAGCTCGGTCCCGAGGTTGATGTACTCGGTATTGTCGCTGGGATGAAGGGCATCAACCGCCCAGGACCATTTGACATAGCCCTTGTCGATGAATTCGCCCGCAAGCCCGACCCGGAAGGTCAGGGGGATCGCCCATTTGCTGAGTTCATAGTTCGCGGGGATCTGGTCGTTGTTCCCGGACATTTCCTCGTCGGGATCCGCGAAAAAGCGGACATCCCGGCCGGAGAGCTGCATCTTTCCCCCGAAATTGGTGATCGCCATGCCGAGGCGGATATCCTTGAAGGGGGTCGTGAACAGTGCGCCGACGTCGAAGGCCATGGTGGACGCGCTCATATGCCAGATCGTTTCCTGTATGTATTTCATCTGACCCCCGATCGAAAAGCGGTCGGTCAGATTGTAGGCATAGGCCACGCCCAGATTGATCGCCTGCGCCGCAAAGAACTCCCCGGTCCCGTCCGGCTGCGTTTCGGTAAGAACGGGCATTTCTCCGTAGTTCAGCATGGTAAGCTGGGCGCCTACGGTCCCCATCCGGCCGAGGTTCATTGACGCGGCGGCATTGAAATATTTCGTATCCACCAGCCAGTCGGAACGGGAGAACGCGGCGTTCTGGGTCTGGTAGCGCGCCAGTCCCGCCGGGTTCCACTGAAGCGCGGACAGGCCTTCGGGCGAAGCGACGGTCGCCTCCCCCATGCCCATGGTCCGCGCCTGGGATCCGATCTTCAGGAATTGCGCAGCGGAGGTTCCCGACTTTGTCGTCGCGAAAGATGCGCT
>CALMFL010000021.1 GCA_937862595.1 uncultured Fidelibacterota bacterium | reverse complement strand
AATCATAATAGAACCGGTTTTCGACCGCAGGCCCGATCGTGACCTTGACATCGGGGAACAGACGCTGAACCGCCTGGGCCATCACATGCGAGGTGCTGTGCAGAAGCACCTCATGCGCTTCCGGGTCTTTCCAGGTGATCAGACGAACAACGGCATCCTCCGTGATGGGGCGGGTCAGGTCGGTGACACGGTGGTTGACCTCGGCAACAACGCAATTGCGTGCCAAACCTTCGCTGATGGAAAGCGCGATCTCCATCGGGGTCACACCCTGCTCAAAGACCTTGACGGATCCGTCCGGGAATGTAATGTTCAGTGATGCCATGTCCGTTCATCCTTTCTTTTTGTTATGACAGGAATATTACTGTATTTATATGCTTTTTTCAACTGAATTAATGAGCGGGATATCTTTGGGGACACCCGTTTATTTAATCAGCAGCAGTTTCTGTGCGGCTCTTTTCCCCTCTGCCTCGACCGAGAGAAAATAGATCCCGGCGGGAAGATCGCCGGCATGGACCCGCAGGCGGTGTTCGCCCGGGGAAAGATATCCCGTGTAAATGAGCTTGCGCTGAGTGCCGTTAATGTCCGTCAATGCCGCCCGGACGACGGTCCCGGCCTGCAGCGTCAGGGGGAGCGTAAAATCCGGATTGAAGGGATTGGGATAGGCGGCGCCGATCATGAAGTTTTCGGCTATCGGGGCGATCCCGTCGATAATGTAGGGGTTCCAGCGGATGTTGTCGATGGCGACCTGCCCCGACAGGCTGTTCTTCTGGACAAACCTGAGCGTAACGCCCTCTTCGATGTTTACGGGGATATTCCCGCTTTCTTTCAGGACGTTCTGTTCGTTTGAACTTGTCAGCGTCGCAACAAGATTTCCGTTCGCATAGACATCCAGTGCGACATCCGAAGAAAAAGCCTGTTTGTACTGAAAGGACAGGGTTGAGATACCGCCCTGAAGCACCCCGGAGGTCATCGACACTTCCGAAGAGGATTTCGCAAAGCAGGGGGTCTCCCCTTCAATAATAATATCGCCGCGGCACTGTTTATAGGTCCAGGTTGAACCGTCCTGTCCGCTAAAGGAACCGTCCGAGTAGGAAGAACCCGTTACCGGAAAATTGGCAAAGGTTTCCAGATGCGAAAAAACCGTATCCCCGGGAGTCCCGGAAGTATCGCTTAAGGTTCGTACGTGTATGATATTGGAGAACGCGCTTTCTTCAGCGGCGGTGGCGGCCTTGACCCTGTAGAAGTAATCCGTCCCGGGACGCAAGCCTGTAACCGTCTCGTCATTGGCCGACAGGATCCCGGGCGAATAGGCGCTTAAATGGCTTGTAAATTCTTCATTTCCAGAAACATAGAGTTTATAGGATGTGGCAGCGGGAACGGCGCTCCAGTTTGCCCGGAACGAGACGGAATCGACATCGCTTGCCGCCTCCGCAAGGGGTGCGGGCAAGGTTTCCGGCACTTCCCCGCCCCAGATATACGCAGCATATTCGGGATGGTCGACAAAGGGGTTCCGGTTGTTCTGATACCCGTAGATCCGGTCATTGCGCGTCCGCTCAAAATCACTGACCGGGTCCTGGACATGCCATGCCAGCAGGGTGGACAGTTTGCCCAGGTTCGGCCCGCTTGTTCCGGTATAGTCCACCAGTTCAAGGTCCGGTTCCCCGCTGTCCCCTTCGTAGCGGACTTCCATATAGAACATCATGCGGGCAATATCCCCTTTGACCTCATCACGCGCTTCCCAGGAATCACTGTCGTAGTAACAGCCGATTGCTTCGGCATGCGGCGTGCCGCCGTTGTCAAAATCTTTATTTCCACGGTCGGAATTCACACTGACATCGGTCGGGCGCAAATGATGCATGTCCGTCCCGGCCGGGGGCGTCTCCCCGAAATCGCCGTGGGATTTCGGCCAGGTGTGCTCGCGGTTCCAATCCGGATAGGTCTGGGTTTTCGACAAAGATCTTCCGGTATACATTAGAATAAAGTTTGAGGTATTGTTCGGATCTTCATCCGTCTGTATCAGCGCCGTCCATAAAAAACTGTAACTGTATTCGGTATGTTCGTCAATAATTTGATGCAAGGCGGATTTCAATGCAGAGCCGGACAATCCGGACGCAGCATCGTAGTAGCCTTCGGGGATGGCTGCCCTTGCCAGGGAAAGCGCGATGAACAGTAAACCGATTTTCCGCATGCAGTGATCCTTTTTTACACGTGGAAAAGTAACAATATCATCCCGTAAATGCTAATGGTTTTGCTTCTTCTTCCATTGAAAAAAAACGTGTAATTTCATTTTGGCATTGGCTCAAATAGATGATATATTTGCCAAAGGCTAAGGACTTATAATCATGACGGTTTTAAGGTTCTGACCCGGATAATTAAGAACATATAACAAGCATTGGAGGTTTTTATGAAAAAGTTTTGGCTGATCGTTTCGATCGTCACCCTGTTTGCTTCGCTCGCCCTTGCTCAGGAGACAAGTGCCGCAAAAAAACTGGATGCGGGTCTGCGTTTGGGCGTTATGAACAATCGCGGCGGTCTTGTCGCGCGCTACGCTCTGTCGGAAAAAACCCGCATTGAAGCGGCCATCACGACCCCGGGGTTCAACGGAACGATCTACACCGGTCTGTTTGAAATGACCTTTCCCCTGGGCGAAGTCAAAAATCTCAGCTGGTATTTCGGCGGCGGTCTGCATATGGGGTACTGGGCGGCGGCCCCTGCCCGCTGGAACCCTGTGACATCGACCTTCGTCAGCACGAAATTCGCCATCGGCATCGATGCGATCGCAGGCATTCAGTATAACATGGAAAGCCTGGTATCTTTTCCGCTTACGCTGACACTCGATTACAAGCCCGGCTGGGATTTCACCTCAACCTGGGCGGACCAGTGGGCGGACGTTGCCCTGTCTGTCAGGTACGCCTTTTAAGCAACCCGTGCCAATGATTGAAAAAGAGCCGCATGAGCGGCTCTTTTTTATGGCCGCCTATTAAATAATAACTCACTTTCTCATGTTTTTTTTGTGAATTTTTTTTCACGAATACGATTTTTTTCATGACTTTTTGTTCAAAGTGCTTTATATTCTTCTCAGGATAAGAAAACAACAGTAATGGGAAGTTGAAAATCGGACAAGTATAATATCGCTTATTTAACTAAGGTATGTTGTAAAAACATTAACTT
>CALMFL010000020.1 GCA_937862595.1 uncultured Fidelibacterota bacterium | reverse complement strand
CTCCAGCGTCACGCCGGGCGACTCGATGCCGAGCATGTAGGCCGCCAGAGCAAGATGCCCCGAACTGCTGACCGGCAGGAATTCCGTTAGTCCCTGAATAACAGCCAGAACAATGATCTTCAGATATTCCACGATTATATCCCTTTAAAAAAAACCGAACGGGCTTTTAACGTTCGGCAAATGGGTCGTTAAAGGCACCTGTCCAGCGTTCACGCGATTTTCAATGGCCTTTAACAAAACGATCCGCTTATACTATCCTCACAGTTATCCTCTGCAAATTTAAATGGCGGGCTTATAAAATGCAAAGGGTTTTTTTAGAAGCCCCCGCGACCGTCCGCAACCCGACCCGACAGGATTATCCTGTTTGAAAACATATCACAACATCCTGCTGCGCCCCGCGGCCTGTCCTTCGCAGCTCCGAAGTATCGGAGCAAAGCGGGAAGTCCCGATCTTTCGGGATGAAGCGGGGTTATCCTGACTGAAAACATATCCTGCCAATCATGTTATCCTGTCAAAAGCATATCCGGCTAATCCTGTCCCCAGGGGATCCCTTGGGGGTTATCCTGTCTGAAGCTTTCTCCCGTCCATTCCGTCCGGGCTCATTTTTCTGTTGCCTCCGGCAAAAAAACATCCTATTTTCACCCTGCATCAAGAGTCCCTTCAGTGGGACGCCAACCGAGTAACGCCACGGTGGCAAAGTGATGCGGGCCGGGAAGGTCAAAACGTTATGCATCTCTCCCCCTGTATACTTTATCTTGAGCGTCACAGCCGAAAAAGGCGTTAACCCTGAAAAACAGGATTGCGGATGGAAAAGATATTTTTTACTTCAGAATCGGTGACCGAAGGCCACCCCGACAAGGTTTGCGATCAGATCTCCGATGCGGTGCTGGATGCGGTGCTGGAACTGGATCCTTTCGCGCACGTCGCAATCGAGTGCTTCATTAAAACGGGATTTGTGCTGATCGGGGGGGAACTGTCCACCCATGCCGAATACGTCGACGTGCAAAGCATCGCCCGCCGGACGCTGGTCGATATCGGATACGATAACGGAGCCGTCGGATTCAACGGCGCGAACTGCGGGGTCCTGACCTCCATCTCGGAGCAGGCTCAGGATATCAAGGTCGGCGTGGACCATGACGGCGCCGGCGACCAGGGCATGATGTTCGGCTACGCCTGCGACGAGACGCCCGAGCTGATGCCCCTGCCCATCATGCTGGCGCATCGGCTGGCGCGGAAACTCGCGGACGTCCGCAAGAGCGGAACCCTCGACTACCTGTATCCCGACGGCAAATGCCAGGTCACGGTCGAATATGACGATCATGTCCCTGTCCGGATCGAAGCGGTCGTTGTCTCCAATCATCATAAAAAAAACATTGACAGGGAACGTCTGCACGAAGACATCAAAAAGCATGTGATCCTGCCGGTCTGCGGCAGCATGATCGACACGGACACCGGGATCCACATCAACCCCACCGGCGCCTTCACCGAGGGCGGTCCGGTCGCGGATGCCGGACTGACGGGCCGCAAGATCATCGTCGACACCTACGGGGGCTTCGGCCGCCACGGCGGCGGCGCGTTCTCCGGAAAGGATGCGACCAAGGTGGACCGTTCGGGCGCCTACATGATGCGCTATATCGCCAAAAACCTGGTCGCTTCCGGCCTGTGCAAACGCTGCGAGATCCAGGTGGCCTACGCCATCGGCGAAGCGGAACCCGTCTCCCTGCTTGTGGATACCTTCGGGACCGGCGTGCTTTCCGATGAAAAGCTGTCCGCGATCGTCCGCAAGGAATTCCCCCTGACGCCGAAAGGTATCATTGAACATCTCCGGCTGCGGGAACCGGGCTACCTGAAGACGGCGGCCTACGGGCATTTCGGACGCGAGGGTTTTTCCTGGGAGGCAACGGACAAGGCCGCGGTCCTGAAAGCTTATCTTCCCCGGCCCCTTTAATGTGCCGCCGCTTTGTTTTTTATTGATAAAGAAGAAAAGATATAATACTTTATCCGCAAATAACGATTGGAACACGAATGAAAAAAACGGACTACTTTCAAACGGATGACGGACTGAACATCGCCTTTTTCTGCTGGCTGCCGGAAGAAGATCCGGTCGCAGTGGTTCAGATCTCACACGGCATGATGGAATACGCGGAACGCTACGAGGAGTTTGCGCAATTTCTGAACAAGCATCGCATCGCGGTTTACGCCAACGACCACCGGGGTCATGGGAAAACGGCGGGATCCCCTGAGAACCTTGGCTATTTTTCGGACAAGAACGGGTGGATCAAGGTGGTGATGGACATGCGCTCCCTGACAAAGATCATCCGAACGGATTATCCGGAAATCCCGGTTTTTCTTCTCGGCCACAGCATGGGCGCCTTCCTGGCGCGTACCTATATTACGCTTTACGACGATGTCAACGGCGTGATCCTTTCGGGCGACGCCGTGAACCCTCCCGCCCTGATCTCTGCCGGACGCGTCATGGGAATCTTCCATCGACTGATCAGCGGCGCCAAAACGCCTTCGCCCTTTTTTCACAACATGAGTTTCGGCAATTTTAACAAGGATTTTGAAACGGAGGGCGAGTATGCCTGGCTGTCCCGGGATCACCATATCGCCGATCGCTACCGGAAGGACCCCTACTGCGGATTCCACTGCTCGGTCGCCATGTATCAGGACCTGTTCTACGGTTTGTCCTATATTTCCAAAAAAGAGCATAATCAATGGATCCGCTTCACCTTGCCGATCTATATCGTCGCCGGCGGCGAAGATCCCGTGGGCGACAAGGGCAACGGCCCCCGGAAGATCGCCCAGATGTACCGGGAGCTCCAGCTGGAAGAGGTATCGGTGAATATCTTCGAAGGCGCCCGGCACGAGATCCTCAATGAAACCAACCGCAAGGACGTGTACGCCGATATCCTGGAATGGATATCCTATCATATTTAGAAAACATGCAGGAGCGCGATGCCTCGCGTCTCTGCTGTCGGATAAACGCTATGTCCAACTACATCCTCGCCTTTGACCTTGGAACGTCCAGCGAACGGGCGGTCGTTTTTGACCGGAACTTCAGCATCCTCGGCATGGAGCAGGCGGAATTCCCGCAGCATTATCCGGAGCCCGGCCGCGTAGAACAGGACCCGGAAGATATCTGGAACACACAGATCGCGATCACGCGCAAGCTTCTGAAAAAACTGCAGCTTTCCGAAAAGGACATCGCCGGGATCGGCATCACGAACCAGAGGGAAACCACCGTCGTCTGGAACAGGCAAAGCGGCAAACCGCTTTACCGCGCCATCGTATGGCAGGATAAACGTACCGCAAAACGCTGTGAAGAACTAAAAAGAACCGGTCATGCGGAGATCATCCGCGACAAGACCGGCCTGATCGTCGACGCCTATTTTTCAGCGACCAAGGTGGAATGGATACTGGAAAACATCCCCGGTGCGCGGGAGCTCGCGAAATGCGGCGACCTCCTCTTCGGCACCGTGGATACCTGGATCCTCTGGAAACTCAGCGGCGGAAAACTGCACATCACGGATGTTTCCAACGCATCAAGAACCATGCTTTACAATATCCACAACCTCGAATGGGACAAGGACCTGCTGGACCTTTTCGACGTGCCGGCATGCATGCTCCCGGAGGTGAAAAATTCTTCGGAGATCTACGGCAACACCGATCCGGACTGCTTTGACGGCATGTCGATCCCGCTCTGCGGCATCGCCGGCGATCAGCAGGCGGCGCTGTTCGGACAGGGATGCTTCGAACCCGGCATGGCAAAGAACACCTACGGCACCGGCTGTTTCATGCTGATGAACACCGGTGAAAAAGCCGTCATATCGGAGAACGGCCTGCTGACCACCATTGCCTGGGGACTCCACAACACGGTCAGCTACGCGCTGGAAGGTTCGGTCTTTGTCGCCGGCGCGGCCATCCAGTGGCTGCGGGACAATCTCCGGCTGATCCGGACCGCCGGGGAATCGGAGGCCGCCGCGTTGTCGGTAAGCGATAACGGCGGCGTGTATTTCATCCCGGCCTTCAGCGGGCTCGGCGCGCCGCACTGGGACATGAACGTCCGCGGCACGCTCTGCGGCCTGACCCGCGGATCCACGGCAAAGCATATTATCCGGGCGGCCCTGGAATCCATCGCCTATCAGAGCAAGGATGTGCTGGATGCCATGGAGCGCGATTCCGGCGTAAAGCTCTGCGCGCTCAATGTCGACGGCGGCGCCACGGCGAATAATTTTCTGATGCAGTTCCAGGCGGATATCCTGAACTGTCCGGTCTCCCGGGCCGCCATGCAGGAATCCACCGCCCTGGGCGCGGCCCTGCTTGCGGGACTGGCTTGCGGGCTGTGGACCCGGAAAGATCTCGATAAACACACAAAAGACAGCACCCGTTTCGAACCCAAAATGGATGATGTAATGCGGGAACGGTTATACAATGGATGGCATAACGCCGTCGCCAAAGCAAAAAAATGATCTTTTACGTAATTGTAAGGAACAGGCATGCCTGTTCCTTACATTAATAAAATCATATCGTCAATTTAAGAGAAAGTAATGAAAAAATATTTATCTGTCATCATCCCCTTCCTCCTGATCCTTGCCTGTTCCCAACCCGGCGCAGACGACCTGGAGCGGGCCAAACTGCTGATGAGCGGCGACAGCCTGACCGTGCCCGACACCGCCCTGGCCATAGAGCATGTGACACGCGCCGCCGAACGCGGCAATGCAGAAGCCATGTACCACCTGGCGTATTACCGGCAATACGGCATCGGGGTGGAACAAGATGATAAAAAGACCCTGCAGTGGTACGAACGCTCCGCCAAAGCCGGCTATCTCAAAGCACAATATAAACTGGGCATGATCTATTACGGCGGGAACGGTGCGGAACAGGATTACGCCGAAGCCCTCACATGGTTCACCCGCAGCGCCAAACGGGGTGACGATCAGTCCCAATACATGCTCGGCATCATGTACAGCCGGGGCCGCGGTATGGAACCCGACACCGCCCGGGCCATTCATTGGCTGGAAAAAAGCGTCGCCGGCGGCCACCCCTACCCGGAATTCCTGCTGGGAAAATTGCTGTACGAGACCGCTGAAACGCCCGAAGAAGTCGAAACGGCCCGCCAATGGGTCAAATCCGCCGCGGATAAGGGCGTGGGGCATGCCAAGGAACTGCTTCAAACAATGGACAATTAGAAGACAGTAGACAGTAGTCGGAAGAGTCAGAAGTCCCTGTGCTCCGGCCGGCAGGCTTCTCACGATTCACGTCTCACCAGCCTGCGCCACCCACTACGCTCCGACGCCTCGGAGCTTCGCGGGTCAAGAAGGCTCCGGCCGGCACGCGTCTTACGTCTTACGTTTTACCTTTTACGTCTTACATAAAAGAGAAACCTTATGAAAGAAAAAACAAAAAAACTAATGATCATTCCCCTTGCCGCGCTCGGACTCCTGCTGATCCCCCTTTTGCTGATGCTGGCCGGCGGGGAAATGGTCTGGACCGCCTTTGATTTCCTGGTCGCGGGCATCCTGCTCTTCGGCGCCGGCACGCTGATCGCCCTGATCCTGGGAAAAGTGGAAAAACCAAAATACCGGGTCCTGTGGATCGCCCTGCTGCTGCTTGTCCTGTTCCTCATCTGGGCGGAACTCGCCGTTGGCATCTTCGGGACGCCCTTTGCGGGAAGTTGAATAAGCCGCAATAATTGCCCTTCTTCAGCATGTGGAAGCCATCAGATCAAAAACTGCCTTCCCCTCTCCTTTTCTCCTCCTCGCCACTTCCCCGCTTCCCCCCGCAAGCGTCCAAAACATGAGAGAAACGCCATGAAACACATCCATCTAATCGAAACTATTCTCTATGTCCGCGACCAGCAGGCAAGCGCCGCATTTTATCAAAAGGTCTTCCGGAAAGCGCCGGACCTGGATGTGCCCGGCATGACGGAATTCATTCTCGCGGATAACGTCAAGCTGGGACTGATGCCGAACCGCGGCATCGCCCGTATCCTGGGAAGCGGGGTGCCGCATCCGGATGAAGGGAATGGGATCCCCCGTTGTGAACTGTATTTATATGTGGATGATCTCCATTTCGAATACGAGAACGCCCTGAAGGCCGGCGCGCGTTCGCTGAGTTTGCCCGAGCCGCGGGACTGGGGCGATAGGGCCTGCTATCTGGCGGATCCGGACGGGCACGTCATTGCCTTTGCGGAGAAAAGGAAACTGTGATTATCATCACAACTTTTTCCCACTTCTTTTCTCGTTTTCTCCTTTTCTCCCCCTCTCCCCCTCTCCTCCTCTCCACGTACTTTCTACAACCGATAGATCTCCGTATATTTGTTCTCCGGATAATCCATTGGCTGTTCCGCGCTGAGTGTATACCGTTAAAAAATATTCCGGCATTTCTCCGCGTTTTCCCCAAATTTCAACCTAAAAAGCAACATTAAGCAATGCAAGAGCAGGAATTTAAATATATTAAAGCTAAAGACGAATAACGGCAAGTATGCCTATAGGATCAATATTGGTGTTTTTATATAGCTCCTTCAAAAAATATATAGAAAATATAAATGCAATTGCCTATATTGAATTCTTGTGTATAAGTGGAAAACAAATTATTAAACAAATCTTAGGCGAGAAACATGAA
>CALMFL010000019.1 GCA_937862595.1 uncultured Fidelibacterota bacterium | reverse complement strand
GATCAGGTCAAATCCGCGCGCGCGTCCGGTTTCCCGCAAAAAGTCGATCCCGCCTTCGTGTTTTTGTCCCACATGATGGTCGGGACCTGCGACGAGGGCTCTAAGATCGAGATATGTCAATAAACGTTCGATGAACTCATCCCGGCCGATCTTTGCAAAGGCACGGTCAAAGTGCTTGATGCACACCCGTTCTATGCCCGTGCCGCGGATCGCCGCGATCTTTTCGTCGGCTTTCATCAGCGCGATCTCTTTCTGTCCGCTCAGAACTTCCCGGGGTGTGGGTGCAAAGGTAATGACCATGCTTTCCGCACCGCGCCGTTCCGCTTCGTCGCGAACCTTGCCGAGGATCGCCCGATGTCCCAGATGCATGCCGTCAAATGAACCGATCGCCAGTACAACGGGGGGTTTATCTCTTATGTCTTCAAGTGACGTATAGATTTCCATTCTTCAATAAACTCATCCAGTGTAAAGCATTCATCCAGCGCGATATCGCCGACGCGTTCGCGAACGAGGGCATGTGCGTACCCTCCGCATCCCAGCGAGCGGCCGATATCCTCAGACAGCGTGCGGATATAGGTTCCTGAACTGCATCGTACCCTGCACGTCAGCACGGGCCATGAATAGTCAAGCACTTCGATGGCGTCGATGCGGACGTGATGGGGGGATCTTTCAATGATCTTGCCGGCCCGGGCCAGGGAATAAAGGGTCTTCCCCTTCACTTTTTTGGCCGAGTACATCGGCGGGACCTGGGCGATCTCACCCAGGAATCCCGGGAGCACCTTCTGAATGTCATCCGCGGACGGTGGCGAATCAACCGTGATGCTTTTCAGTATCTGACCGGTCCTGTCCTGGGTATCGGTCAGCGCTCCCATCTGTATGTCAACGCGGTATGTCTTGTCCATCTCCTTGAAGCGGTCCAGCATTTTCGTATGCGTCCCGAAACCAAGGATCAGAACACCCTCCGCGAAAGGGTCCAGCGTTCCGGCATGCCCGACCTTTTTAAAGCCGGTGGCATACCTGCATTTGTTCACGACATCAAAGGATGTCCAGTCAAGGGGCTTGCGAACGGGAACGGTCATTCCCGCTATGTCCCCGCTTTCAGATATCTCGCAATAAGATATTAATGGCTTCAACATTGTCAAGACTATCGTCAATAAACAGTTTTATTTGCGGAACAAGGCGCATAACGACATTGTTCCCGATCTCCAAACGTATCCGCCCTTTCATGGCGACAAGCGCTTTCCGGCACTTTTCCCGCAGGGCCTGATCCGGAGGGTATACGCTGATGAAGATCCGCGCTTCCTTGAGGTCCGGCGTCAATTCCACCCGGGACACCGTCAGCATGGCATCCTGACAGCCCTCGGGGGCCGAATGGACGAGCAGTTCCGCAACCGTATGATGGATCTCTTTTACCAGCCGTTCGTTCCGACGGATCATTTGTTCGCCTCAAGTTTGCGCTTGACCGCCTTTTCCACATAGCTTTCTACGATATCGCCTTCATGGAAATCGTCAAACGAGTCAATATAAATACCGCATTCGTAGCCTTCCTGCACTTCCTTGACATCGTCCTTAAAACGCTTGATCGAGGTCAGGTAGCCTTTGAATATTTCTTCGCCTCCGCGGAGAATGCGGATCGTCGTATTGCGTTTCATGACCCCTTTGGTCACGATGGAGCCCGCGACAACGCCCACTTTGGAGATCCGGATCAATTGGCGGACTTCCGAGGTGCCCAGGACTTCGCGAACCTTGTCGGGTTCAAGGAGTCCCTCCAGCGCGAGCCGGACATCTTCCACCGCGTCATAGATCACGGTATAGTTCCGGATCTCAACGTTCCGTTCGCGGGCGAGTTCAAGCGCTTTGCCGGTCGCGTTAACGTGGAATCCCACGATCACGGCGCGCGACGCGGAGGCCAGGTTGATATCGGTCTCGTTGATCATGCCGATCCCGCGATGGATCACGTTCACCGCGACTTCCTTCGTCGAGAGTTTCATGAAGGAGTCCGCAAAGGCTTCGATCGAACCGTCAACGTCGCCCTTGATAATGAGGGCAAGTTCACGGGTGCGGCCTTCGGCGATCTGGCGGCCGATCTCGTCCAGGGTCTGGAGAGATTGCGAACGGAATTCCTGTTCGCGGTGAATGATCTGCCGTTCGTTGGCGATACGGCGCGCTTCTCTTTCGTCATCCATGACAATGAAGCGGTCGCCGGACTGGGGAACGCTGTCAAAACCCTGGATCTGGATCGGATCGGCGGGTTTTGCCGTTTCGATCCGCTCGCCGAATTCATTCATCATCGCCCGCACCTTGCCGGCAAAACGTCCGCAAATAAAGGCGTCGCCGATCCGGAGGGTCCCCCGGTTGATCAGCACCGTCGCGATGGCTCCCAGTCCCTTGTCGAGCTGGGATTCTATAACAATTCCCCGGGCGTCGCCCTCGGGAGTGGATTTCAGTTCAAGGACCTCCGCTTCAAGCAGGATCGCATCAAGCAGGGCGTCCATGTTCAGTCCGGTCTTCGCGGATACGCGCACGGACTGCACCGAGCCGCCCCATGCTTCGACCAGAACGCTCTTTTCGGACAATTCGCGCACGACCCTTTCCGGGTCCACGTCGGGTTTGTCCATTTTATTGATCGCTATGATGATCGGGACGCCGGCCGCATGGGCATGGTTGATGGCTTCCTGCGTCTGGGGCATGACCCCGTCATCCGCCGCGACCACCACTACCACGATATCCGTCACCTGGGCGCCGCGCGCACGCATCGCCGTAAAGGCCTCGTGGCCCGGGGTGTCGAGGAAGGTGATCTTCTTGCCTTTTGCGGTTTCCACGCTGTAGGCGCCGATATGCTGGGTGATCCCGCCGGATTCATCGTCCACCACCCGCGTTTTGCGGATATAGTCCAGGATCGAGGTCTTTCCGTGGTCCACGTGTCCCATCACGGTCACGACCGGAGGACGTTCGATCAGTTCGTAATCTTCATATTCGTCATCTTCATCGATGATCTCTTCGGTATATTCCTTGACCTTCCGTACCTCGACGTTGTATTCCGACGCAAGGAGTTCGATCGTATCCCAGTCAAGACGCTGGTTGATGGTGACCATCAGCCCGATCTGCATGCATTTCCCGATCAATTCGACCGCCGCCACGTTCAGGTGCTTTGAGAGATCATCCACACTGATGTATTCGGTGATCTCCAGCACGCCGTCATCCACGTAACCTTCTTCGGCGCTGATCTGCCGCGTCCTGTATTTTTTCTTCTTCGGCTTATCCCCCATCGAAGCCAGTGTCGCCCGGATGGACTTGTTGACCTCGACCTGGTCGACGGCTTTCTTTTTCTTGCTTCTCCGTTTTACGCCTGCGGCCGCGACCGTCTCGAGATCTTCAATGTTCTTGGACTGGCGGAAACGCTCCAGACGGGAATCCATTTCGGAGACCTGGATACGTTTGGTGGCATGTTTATGGCGGGCCTTGAGTTTTTCAAGCTTGTTCTCGAAAACCTCTTCTTCCTGCCCTTTTTTCAGTTTTTTCTTTTTCTTGAGCTCTTCCTCTTTGGCGGCGGCGCTTTTATCTTTGGGCGCTTCTTCCTTTTTGAGGATCTCGGCGGCTTCTTTTTCCGCCTTCAGCCGTTCTTCTTTTTCTTTTTTCAGGCGCAGTGACGTTTCGGCGGCCTGAAGTTTGACGTCTTTTTCCTTCCGGATCGTCTCTCTGTCGAGCGTCCGGTCATCGGAAGCCCCGGCCGTTGTTTTCTCAACCGGCTTTATTTCGGGCGCCGGCTTGTCCTTAAGGGAATCCAGAACTTTTTCCTGAACCTTTTTACGCGCAGCTTCTTCGTTTATCTTTTCTTCTTCCCGTGTTTTACGGCGGTCTTCCTCGGCGATGCGCTTGTGTTCGCGCTGAGCCATCAGATTGTCCGCTTTTTTTACTTCTTCGGCGAAGTGCGACAATACGATCTGGAGGGTATCCGGCTCCAACGCTTTGTTAAGCGAGGCCTCGATGCCCTTCATCCTCAGATATTCGATAATATCTCTGTGGGAGGTATTGAGTTGCTTTGCCAGCTGAAATATTTTAACGGGTGCGTCAGCGGAAGCTGTCATATCGACTCCTAATTCAGGTTATTCTTTCTCATCATCGGACGTGGAAAGCGTTTCGTCATCGCTGTTATGATCGATGTCCAGTTCTTTATCGCTGCTGCGTTTATTTTCCACTGCCACGCTGATAAGCTTTTCGATCTTTTCGAAGGTCTTTTCACCGATCCCCTTGATCTCAAGCAGAACGCCGGGATCCGCATTCAGGAAGTCGGCGGCGGTTTCGATATCGGCATCCGCCAGAGCATGGATCTGAGCGGAGGTTATGCCTTCGATGTCTTCAATATAAATGTCGTCGCCTTCAAAACGGTTGTATTCGGACTGGCGGATCGCATCGATCTCGTATCCGGTCACGCGGCCGGCAAGATTGATGTTGATGCCGCTGGACCCGATGGCCGTTGCGATCTCGCCATCGTCGAACACGGCCAGGACGGTACGGCGTTCTTCGTCGATCTCGAGGAAGAGCGGTTTTGCGGGTGACAAAGCCCGGGAAATAAGCAGTTCGGATTCCGAACTGTAGTTGATAATGTCAATGTTCTCACCGCTGAGCTCCTTGACGATCGCCTTGATGCGGCTTCCCTTGATGCCCACGCAGGCGCCCACGGCATCGATGCGCTTGTCGTTGGATTCAACAATGATCTTGCTGCGTTTGCCCGGGACGCGCGCGATCGAACGGATCTCGACGATCCCGTCGAAGATCTCGGGGACTTCGAGTTCGAAAAGGCGGCGCAGGAAAGAATCGTCCGCACGGGTAATGATGATCTCGGGACCGCGGGTCGTCATGCGGACTTCCTTGAT
The DNA here is from genome assembly GCA_937862595.1 of uncultured Fidelibacterota bacterium. Lineage (GTDB taxonomy): Bacteria > Fidelibacterota > Fidelibacteria > Fidelibacterales > Fidelibacteraceae > M50B103. The sequence continues at coordinate 7,731 of CALMFL010000019.1, read as the reverse complement.
GATCGCCTTGATCGCGTCGCCGCGATAATAGTGCTCTGTGGGGATCTGTTCGCTGCGGGGCATTTTAAGTTCTGTTTTATCGATATTGACATACACCGCGTCATTCCGGCGGATCTGATGGATATTGCCCATAATGATCTCACCCACGCGGGTCTGGTATTCTTCAAAGACCTGGTTGCGTTCAACCTCACGAATTTTTTGCCCCAGGACCTGTTTCGCGGCGGAGATCATCCTGCGTCCGAAGATCATGGGATCGATCACTTTCACCACCACTTCTCCGACTTCGGGATCATCCACGTCCGGAAGTTTCCGCGCTTCGGAAATGGGGATCTCGACGACGTCGTCATCCAGTTCCTCATCCTCGACCACGACCAGTTCCTGATAGATCTCGATCTCGCCTTTATCGGGGTTGACGATGACATCAAAGTTGTCCACTTCACCGTATTTCTTTTTGATAATGGTATCAAATACCTTGACGATGATCTCGCCGACCTCGGAACGGTTGATACCTTTTTCCTTGGCTAAGCTGGCAAATGCTTCAATGAGATTTTTGCTGTCCAATTGTTTATCTCCTACTTTACCATTTTAATCTGATCCGTGCATGTTTGACTTTTTCCATGGGGATCACGAGTATTTTTTTTTCTTTTTTTTCCAAAACTTCAAGCTTCAGTATCGTATCGTCCGCTTCCAGGATCGTCCCGGTGAGCGGATCTTTGCAGTCGTCGCAGCTGTGAAAGAGCTCGATCTCGCGGCCGGTATTTTTGCGGAAGTGGCGCGGCAGTGTCAGCGGAGCGTCCACGCCCGGCGAACTTACCTCGAGGCTGTAGCGTCCGGCATAGCCTTCGTCATAGCGGGGATCCTGAAGGATGTTCCGCGTGATCCTGACCAAAGTCTCCGAAGTGATGCCTTCTTCCGTATCGCATATCACCTTGATGGTGCCGCCGGTTTCAGACATTTTTATGTCCTCCGTAACGGCGCCGGATGCCTCAACGATGTCTTTGATAAGTGATTCCATTTCACTCATTTTCAATGTCCTCTAAAAACGAAAAGTGGGATTTTTCCCACTTTCGCGCCTAATATATGCATTCAGGGTTCTTTGTGCAACCTTTTTTTGCACTTAGTATATTATAAATGCTGACAATAAAAAGCTTTTGCGGAAAATGAAAAGGCGGCACACGCGCCGCCTTTCCTGTCGAACGTGGTTCGACTATCTTTTTGCCAGGACGCTCACCCGGTTGCGTCCGATCTCGTCCAAGTCCAGAGAGGCAAGGTAATTGACCGCGGCATCGCGTTTTTTTGCGTCGCCGCCTTCCAGATACGCTTCTCCGGCGCGGATCCCGAGGGCAAGCTTGTCGCTCTTTGAAAGGGCGAACTTCGCGGCCTTCAGGTAATAATCACCGGCCGTCAGGGCGTCGCCGTTGCGGTAATGGGTCGTTCCGATCAGCTGGCATGCGCTTGATTTCAAGGCATTGTCCTTCAGATCGCTGGATATAAAGTCCTTAAAGTACTCAACGGTCTCTTCATCGGGACGCTGCAATTCCTGTGAAAGCAGTCCGAGGTAATAGTTGGCGCGTTTTCCCCAGTCGGTATTCCCGTACTGGCCCGCAAGCAGAAGGAACTGGTCTTCGGCCGCCGGGAGATTCCGTTTGCCGAATTCGTCCATGGCGATGCCGAAATAGCCTGCGGCGCTGACATTCTGCTGGTTCCGGTATCCCTTGATGCCGAAAAAGCCGATCAGCACGGCGGCAAGGACGATCCCCGCGATGAGCAGCGTCTTCTGGTTCTTCTGAAAAAACCCGATCACGTGAGCGACTTCTTCGAAAAAGGGATCTTCGTGCAATTCTTTCTTGGATAAATGTTTCTGTGTCATTTCCAGCCTTTCGTAAGTGTCAATTCGTTTCGTACCCCCGGCCCGATTCGAACGGGCGGCCTCAGGTTTAGGAAACCTGCGCTCTATCCGTCTGAGCTACAGGGGCTCTGATCAGTCGCAATTATACCGAATTCGCAAAACGTTTACAAACTCTTTTTATGAATTCCTCGGCCTGCGTTCTGCGAAGAAAACCTGTCATCGCGCGCCGTTCGCTGCGGATCGCGGCATCCGGGCGCATGAGGCCTTTTTCCGCTTCGGGATGCGGCTGTCCCGTGTTATTTCAGGAATTTTACTTTTTCTTTGCCTTCGTCAATGTTCACTTTGCGCAGCAGCAGGCCGCCGATGATGAACAGGATGAGCACCGAAAGCACGCTGAAGCGGATGCCCATGTTCTCAAGATGAAGGTTCCCGATATGCAGGTCTCCGGCATTCCGCGTCAGCAGTCCGACAACGCCCATGAGGCTGGGTCCGATCACGGCCGCAAATTTCCCGAGCAGATTGAAAAAGCCGTAGAATTCGGCGGATTTGTTTTCCGGGATAATGCGTGAGTACAGACTCCGGCTGATCGCCTGAATACCGCCCTGGAACATGCCGATCGCAACGGCCAGCGCGTAGAAATGCCAGACCTGGCTCATAAAGAACCCGACCATGGTGATCAGGGAATAGGCGGCGATGCCGACGAACAGGGATTGCTTGGCGCCGATCTTCTTTGCCAGCAGGCTGTAGAGAAGCGAACCGAAAAAGGCCACGAACTGGGTGATCAGCAGGGCCACGATCAGGGCGCCCGCAGGGAACCCGAGCGCAGTCCCGATGGAGATCGCCATGCGGATGATCGTGTCGACCCCGTCGATATAGAACCAGTATGCCAGCAGGAACATCCCGACCACCTTGAGGTGCCGGATCTCTTTGAAGGTCTCGACCAGCTGAAGCCAGCCGGCTTTAACGGCCTTGAATAATCCGGACTCAACCGTTCCTTCGTATTTCGGCTCTTTCACGAACAGGAATATCGGGATGGAGAAGACCGCCCACCAGACCGCCACGCTCAGGAAGGAGATGCGGATTGCCATGGTATCGCTCGGAATGCCGAACATCTCCGGCTTGAGGTACATCATCACGTTGACCAGGAATAGCAGTCCTCCCCCGATATAGCCCATGGCAAATCCCAGGGAGGAGACGAAATCGATCTTTTTTTCCGAGGCAACGCCCGGGAGCAGGGAGTCGTAAAATATATTGGCGCCGGAAAAGCCCACGGTTGCAAGGACATACATCAGCGCGGCGATCTGCCACTGCCCCTGATGCACCATGAACAGGGCTCCGGTCATGACCACGCCCAAAAAGGCAAAGGTCATCAGGAATTTCTTTTTTGCCGTTCCCTTGTCCGCGATCGCTCCCAGAAAGGGCGCCAGCAAGGCAACGATCAGCGAAGCGATCGAATTGGAGAAGCCAAGGCGCGCGGTGGTATCCACGTTCGCCACATTGGCGCTCCAGTATTTTGAAAAGAAGATGGGGAAAAATCCCGCCATGACCGTTGTGGCAAATGCAGAGTTTGCCCAATCGTACATTGCCCACGACCAAATGGACTTCTTTTGATCCTTCATTACTTTCCCTCCATGTTGATTAAATCTGATTTAAGCTATGTTCTGCAAGCGGAACATAGCTTAATGTACCATGATTGTTGCAGCTTTCATACCAAATTATCCTGTCCACGTCGAAAACGCTTTCCTTCAGGACCAGCTCGTAATACTGCCGGAGAAAATCTTCCGGCAGCTTATGTTTGATCCTTGCGAGGGTGATGTGCGGCGAAAAGCGCTTGCCGCTGTCATCGAAGCCCATGGCGATATAGGCGGTGTTCAGTTCGTCGGAAAGTTTGTAGAGCCGTCCGGGGATGCGCTGGACACCGGCCCACAGAACGCGGGGTTCCCCTTCTTTCGGGAACTGGCCCAGTTGTTTTATCTGCAACTGGAAGGCCTCCACGCCCGACACGGTGCGGAGAAATTCTTCCCGCATCGCTTCCAGCATACGCTCGGGAGTTTCTCCCAGGAACTTCAGGGTGATGTGCATCAGGTCCGGGTCTACCCATTTCACGCCGTCCGACACGGATCCCAGGACTTCCTGAACGACCCGCAGCTGTTCTTTGATCTCGCCGGGAAGGGGTATCCCGATAAAGGTGCGTTTATCTGCCATGGTTCATTGTCCTTATTTTTTATGATCGCGCGTCCGCCAGCAAGGCAAGCCGGATCAGGTTCAGGGCCGCATGGGCGGCGTATTCTTTGTTTTTTCTGCGTCCCCGGTCATAGGATATTTTATGCGTCAGCGTCTGATCCCCATAGGAAACCGCGATCCAGACAGTGCCGACCGGTTTTTCGGGACTTCCCCCGTCGGGTCCCGCAATGCCGCTGACCGCGGCAGCGATGCCGGCGCCGCTGCGTTCCCGCGTTCCGGCGGCCATGGCCCTGACCGTCTCTTCACTGACCGCGCCATGGATACGGAGTATTTCGGGGTCTACGCCCAGTATCCGGACTTTCGCGTCGTTATCGTAAACCACATAGCCTTCCCTGAACACCCGGCTCGAACCCGGAACGTCGGTGATCATGCTTGCGATCAGGCCGCCGGTGCAGGATTCCGCCAGGGCAAGAAAGAGCCCGCGTTACCGGCACAGGGCGAGGACGACCTCCGCCATGCTCTCCGGATTCAGGGTGACGACCGCATCTCCCAGGATCGAACAGATACCCGAAACGTACTTTTCAAGCTCTCCCCCGTCCTTTCCCTTCAGGCGGAGCGTGATCCCTTTCACCGAAGGATAGAATCCCAGCGAAAGGTTCCGTCTGATCTCCGGGGAGTGTTTTTCGATCATTTCCGCGATCTCCGATTCCGGGATGCCGAAGGTGTGCACAGACCGTTCTGTCAAACGGAGCTCGGACAGTCCCGCAAGTTTCGGCAGCAGGCTTCGCTCCATGATATCCTGCATTTCGTAGGGCACGCCCGGCATCAGGTAAAAGGTGCGCCCGCCCTTCCGGAAGATCATGCCGCTTGCCGTGCCGCGGCCGTTCGGGATCAGTTCGGCATTGTCGGGCAGCATCGCCTGTCCTCGGTTCAGCGGCGAAAGGATGCGTCCGCGGGCGCGGAAGCGTGCTTCGATCATGTCGTAGATATCCTGATGGAATACAAGATGTCCGCCGAAATAGTCCGTAATGACGGCCTTGGTGCGGTCGTCTTCCGTCGGTCCGAGCCCGCCGGTGATAAAGACGTGCGAGGTCCCCTCCATGACGCCATCCAGCGCCCGGACGATGGCCGCGCCTTCGTCGGCGACGACCGTGTGGCGCAGGACGGGAATGCCGATGCCGCGCAAGGCGGCGCTCATCCAGGCGGCATTGCTGTTCACGGTATGGCCGTCCAGCAATTCGTCGCCGATATTGATGATCTCTGCGTATAGTTGTGTGTCATTCATAAACGATACCTGAAATATGCCTGTCGCGGTAAAGACGCAAGATCCTGCGTCTTTGCCTTTACGATAAAATTTTCCATAATCCGAAGGCGGTCAGCCAGGCCGGCACGGCCGCCAGCAGATCGTCCAGCATGATTGCAGCGGCGCCGGGCAGTCGGTCCGCCTTTTTGATGATCCAGGGTTTTGCGATATCGAAGATCCGGAACACCGCGAACGCGGCCGCCAGGACCGGAAGATTATCTTTGGGCAGGCCCAGCAGGGCCAGCCACATGCCGGCCGCCTCGTCCATGACGAACCATCCGGGGTCTTTGACGCCCTCATGACGGATCAGGTCGTAGGCGGAAAGAAGTCCGAGCAAAAGCAGAACGAGGAATATCTCAATGTCCCAGATCAGGGACAGGGAGACAGTGCGGGCCACAAGCCAGGCGATGCAGGCCGTAACGAGCGCCGCGGCGGTACCCGGCATAAAGGGGAAAAACCCCACGCCGAAAAGGGAGCCGACGCCCCGGGACAGCCGGCGGGTTTTGGTGTTTTTATTCGCCATGGTCGCTCAGTTCTGCTGTTCCGTTATGATTCCCGTGATCTCTGTTCTTTCGTTCCGCCAATCGGCGTAACGACAAGGAAGAGAACGATATCCGAACAAGGAACACCGATCTGTGATCTTTGAAGTATTCGCGATCTTCGCATATCGGAAATCGTGGGTCGTTGTTCATTGTTTATTTGATCTGTCTGCTTCTTTTTTATACTTCAGATAATAATCCGCACCCGTGTACACCGTAAAGAGCATGATGACAAACATCATCGCGAAGATCACGTTTCCCGACGTGAGATCCGCCAGCAGACGGTAGAGTTCAGGCGGCACCGGCAGGGATTGCGCCGCCGGCAGGGCCATGACGAATCCGATGAAGATCATCTGGACGGCGGTTTTTGCCTTGGCGAGATTGCTTGTTTTAAATCCTATCCCGAGCGAACGCGAGCGTTTCCGGAGCCAGTTGACGAACAGATCGCGGAGGAATACGGGCACGATGACCCACAGCGGGAACAGGCCGATCCGGTAAAACGCGAACAGCATTAAAAAGACCAGCACTTTATCCGCAAGGGGGTCAAGCTCCTTCCCCAGCTCGGTGATCATGTCGAATTTCCGGGCAATGATCCCGTCGACGAGATCGGTCAGGGCGATCACAAGATAAAGAATGAAGAGAAACAGAGAGCCCGTGGAAAGATCGTAACGGAAATGGCGCATGAACAAGCCGTAGAGCACGACCGACATGATCATTCTGAAGATCGTGAGAAGATTGGGCAATTTCAGCACATCCCTATTCATTCGGTATCTCGATCCTTCCTTCAATGGCGCGGGCCAGGGTCGCTTCGTCGGTATATTCCAGATCGCCCCCGATCGGGATCCCCCGTGCAAGACGGGTGACCTTCACGGGAAATTTCCGGAGCAGACGGGAAAGATAAAAACTTGTCGTATCCCCTTCTACGGAGGGATTGATCGCCAGGATCACTTCCCTGACCTTATCCAGACGCACCATCAGGCTTTCGATGGCAAGATCGTCCGGGCCGATGCCGTCAAGCGGCGAGATCAGTCCGCCCAGAACGTGGTATTTTCCCTTGAAAGAGACCGTTCGTTCGAGCGAAATGACATCCATGCTGTCCTCCACCACGCACAGGATGCTCTCATCGCGCTGGACGGCGGCGCAGATATCGCAGGGGATTTTCTCCGTAATATGATTGCACACCGGGCAATGCGTGATCTTGTCCTTCAGGTCGATCAGCGCTTCCGCGACCTGGACCACGTCCTCACGCTCCCTGTCCATCAGATAAAAGGCGATCCGCCGGGCGCTTTTCCTGCCGATGCCGGGGAATTTGGAAAAAAGCGATTCCACGCGGAGGATCACGTCGGGTATGCCTGCCATCGCGTTCTCCTTAAAATCCCGGCAAGTTGAGTCCGCCGGTGATCGATCCCATTGTTTCCTGCGTCAGTTCATCGACTTTCTGCATCGCCTGGTTCACCGCGGCGACGATCAGGTCTTCGACCATTTCGGGATCCTCGGCAAGGATCTCCGGAGCGATCTTGACGGAACGGAGGGTCTTCCTGCCCGTTGCGGTCACGGTCACCATGCCGCCGCCGGCGCTACCGCTCACTTCCCTGCTCTCGAGTTCCTTTTGTGCGGATTCCATCTGTTTCTGCATTTGCTGGGCTTGTTTCATCAAGGCCTGCATATTTCCTTTGGGTAACATGTATAGACTCCCTGGTATATAAATTTCGTTTGCCGTTTAAGTTAATTAAAACTCGGGGAGAATGAAAAGTAAATTACGTAAAACGTAAGACGTAAGACGTAAGACGTGAGACGTGAAACGTGAGACGTGAAACGTGAGACGTGAAACGTGAGACGTGAAACGTGAGACGTGA
>CALMFL010000018.1 GCA_937862595.1 uncultured Fidelibacterota bacterium | reverse complement strand
CGCCGTTGCGGTAGATCACAAAGCGCGCGTTGTTGGTCTCGCTCGCCGTTTCCCAGGCCAGTTCGACCCTGCCATTCACGGCCTTTGCGGTGAAGGAGGCGAGGGTGACGGGGAGGGGGACGTCTGATTCTACAGTAAAAGTAAGATCATCGATCCAAAGTGAAGAGGGATTTCCATTGCTCAAGCCATGAAAACGTATATAACCCGATGTGCCGGCATCTGCCGTGCCCGATAAACTGACCTGAGTATAGGTGCTGTATGTTGACACTGTTGCCTGGGGTTCGGATGAACTCAGGCCCGTGACATAAACATTCAGCGTGTTCGTGATGTGAGTCCAGGATGCGGTTTTAACATAAAAAGTCAGGGTGTAAGAACTTTGACTGTCCGCGGTAACCGGCCGCTTGATCAAAAAGGTCCAACCCGGGTCCGTAAAATTCAAGGCGCCGCTGTTCGATACGCCACCGGTGGAATTCCAGGTACAAGACGTCCCCACACTGCCTTCATCATGAAAGCCCCAGTTACTGACATCACCGTCATCCTCAAAACTCAGGTCAAGGTCATGATCCCCTTGGGTAGCCGGAGCTGTGACCATGGCACTTTCATTACTAAGCTGATCCTGTGCCGCCACCCCGAAGCTGTAGGTGTCATGATCATTGTCGGTATAGGATAATATTTCGCTTGCGGGAATTATGGCAACGATCTGTGATGCGTCCCCGGCATTAAACGACCCGGAGGCCGGCCATTTGTAGACAAGATAACGATGGGCGGCATCGTCATGCGCCGCTGTCATATCGCCTTGTTCCCAGCTAAGGATAATATTACTGCCGGAAGGAGTGCGTTGAACGTTCTTGGGTGCGGGGGCCGCCAATGAATCTTTCCAGTTCATTTTCGGCGGAACCGCAAAGAATTTGTAGTAATTGTTCTTCAATGAATCCAGGGAGCCTTTTGGATTGCCGGCAATATCGCTGTAAGAAAAATATATACTGCCCAGGGAAGCGTTTGTTTGCCGGTTTAAACTGATCTGATCGGGGATCTCGTCATAGGACCAGTCTTTGATCTTGTATGCACCGTGTCCGACATATAAATGCCGATCATCATTTTCGGCCTGGGATGCCCACCAGGGCATTAATTTTTCGTAATCCTGTCCCCCGCCGAAGGGCCAATACAATTGAGGCGCGATATAATCGACCCACTTACCCTGTATCCAGGTCAGCGCATCGCAATAGATCGCATCATAGGCGCTTGTCCCGGTGATCCCGGCCGGCACGCCGCTTTTCCAGATCCCGAAGGGACTGACCCCGAATTTGATGCGGGGATCGATGATTTGAAGGGTATCATGGATGGCTTCGATCAGCAGATGAATATTATCGCGCCGCCAGTCGGCAATATCCGTGAATCCCCGGCTTTCGCTTGCAAAGGTCGCGGCGTCTTCACCGCTCATTCCCGAATAGGGATAAAAATAATCGTCAAGATGCACACCGTCAATATCGTAGCGGGATGCAACATCCGCAACGACACTTAGAATATACTCGCGAACATCCTGCATGCCGGGATCCAGAATATAGGTGGTGGAAAGCGTCGCTTCACTGGCGGGCAAGGCTTTCTTTTCGCTGAGATCCCTTGCTTTGGAAAATGCGGGTGCGGAACTGCTGCCGACGCTCAGGACCCACTCGGGATGCGTATTGAAAACATGGGAGGGAGATGTTCCGGCACTGCCCGTTTTGGCGCGATAGGGATTGAACCAGGCATGAACCTCGAGTCCCCGTTCTCCCGCTTCATCGATCAGGAATTGCAGCGGATCATAGAGTGGAGAAGGCGCAGTGCCTTCCGTACCGGTCAGCCAGTTGGACCAGGGTTCGATCGATGAACTGTAGAATGCGTCGCAGGCGGGACGGACCTGGAACATGACGGCATTGAAATGCCAGGCTTTCAGGCTGTCGAGGATCTGCATCAGTTCGCTTTGCTGACTTGACACCGTATAAGAGGACGGCCAGTCGCTTTGCCAAACGGTTGTCAACCAAACCGCCCGGAATTCTTCCTTTGGAGAAGCAATCAGGAGATTCAATAGTAAGATCAAATATGTGACAATGAGATTTTTGAATTTCGGCATTTTATTCCTGCTAATATTGAACGAATATATTATAAAATATTCCGTTTTACAAAGAGAGTCCGAATAACGGACCCTCTTTGTATTCAAACAATTGATCTTATATTATTTTACCAGTGAAATTCTCTGAACATTCACCACATTCTCAACCACGATCTTTACCAGGTAGACGCCGGTTGTCATCCCCGTGCCGTCAATGTGAAGATCATGCGATCCTGCCGAAAAGTTGGCATTGACCAGCGCTTTGACCTCGCGGCCGCTCAGGTCGTAGAGAGACGCCCTGACTGTGGCGGCGCGTGACAATTCAACCGGCACGATCGTCGTCGGATTGAAGGGATTCGGATACGCGGCACCGATCACAAAGTCTGCTTCGATGATATCGTTAGCGACTGTTACCGTTACTGCTTCAGCTTCATATTTGTTTTCTTCGTTCGCATAATCCACATCAGCCAGAACGTAGGTATAAGTGATGCCCGGTATAACGGTATTATCTACATAACTGTAGTTATGTGGTTCACTTGTGGTACCTGCACCGGCAACCGTTGCGATCGCCTCACCGTTTCGGTAAACAATAAAGTTAGCATTGTTAGTCCCTGTCGCTGTTTCCCAGGTCAGTTCAACCGCCCCGTTCATGGCAGTTGCCGTGAAGGAGGCCAAGGTGATGGGAAGGGCAAGGTCAGTACCCGCAAGCGATGCGTCCGCATAGGAGATATATTCACCGGTGGTAATGCCATAATTTGTTGTTGTAAAAACTTTGCTAGAGCTGTTTGTCGGAGGCAGGGCATCATCATCAAAGTGATATAGTAATATTGTATTTGCATCATTTGTGAAGGGCGGATTATCTTTACTTATTGAAAAACTAAACTTCCCATATCTGTTTCCTGTAGAAATCCGCACTTCATCGATCACACCATCAAAACCAGTTCCGGCGGTACTGTAAGAACCGATCCTTAAATTAATTGTGCCGGTAATATTAGATGCTCCTCCATTTTGTATTGCAACACCGTCAAGATAATTATTCATCCATCCGGCACTGTTCCCCTGGAGTGCAACATGATGCCATTCTTCAGTAGGGACTGTTAAATTGATGGATCCGCCTCCTGTCAAGAATGTCCCATCTACGCGAACAGTAGCATCAGCGCCGCTTTCACCCGTTCCGGAGACAACATACATTTGCCATCCTTGCGAGCGCAGAATCCGTTCATTACCATGTGCGGCGTCTCTAATGTAGATCCAAGCTTCAATAGTAAAATCCGTTCCAAGATCCAGGTCATTTGCTACATTATCTGTTATTTCAAAGTAACTTTCATTGTCCCGCAAATCCAGAACCTTAACATTTCCCGCGTAGGCGAATGCACCCAGCACCAGTGAAACCAAAACGATCGTTAACAATTTCTTCATTCCTTTTTCCTCCTTTGATTTTGGACTCCATTAAATTCCGGCATATACATAATTTCGTACGAATTATGCACCATGTGTTGAATTCTAAAGAGCTCCTTAGTAAAATTAATAAATCTTTGAAACTTAAGATTTTATTAACATAGTGTCAAGCAAATACTTGAAAGTCAGAATAATAGGGAAAACCATCACGGATCCCCGGTCGGAATTCTTCCCGTAGAGACGCGCCATGGCGCGTCTCGTCATGGCGCGTCTCCCGGGGCCATGTTTATGACATGATGGAATAGGTTTACGCTGAGGAGATCCTGAAA
>CALMFL010000017.1 GCA_937862595.1 uncultured Fidelibacterota bacterium | reverse complement strand
GGATACACGATTAACGCCGAATTTAACGACATCTCGCATAAGACGGGGATCGTTTCCATGGCAAGGACACCCGATCCGAACAGCGCCGGCTCGCAATTCTTTATCTGCGACGGTTCTCCGACCCACCTGGATCGTCAGTACACCGTGTTCGGCGAGATCGTGGAAGGCCTTTCCATCATCAATCAGATCGCGAACACACCCCGTGACCGCCGGGACAATCCGCTTGAACCTGTCCTGATGCGAGTCACGATTGTTCAGGAATAATGCCGGCTTCAAAGAAAAAGATCGGACTTGCGCTGGGGGGCGGCGGTGCACGCGGCATCGCGCACCTGGGCGTTCTCTACATTCTTGAAAAGTATGCCATCCCCGTGGACATGATCTCCGGGACCTCGATCGGGGCCCTGATCGCCGCCATGTATGCGCACAGCATGGATGTCAGGACGATCAGCCGGAAATTCTTTGAATCGCAGGAATCCCCCGAATACAAAGCGCTCAAGCTGGACAGGATCGCACGCAATGCGCGAAAAGAGTCCGTATTCAAGCACATCAAGGGCAGTTTTGCCAATTACTACCTTCACCACAGCATGGGCTTCCTGAAAAGCGCCGACAGCGCCCGCTTCCTTGAAACCCTGCTGGACGGCATACGTTTTGACACCCTGCAGATACCCTGCGCCCTGGTGGCGGCCAATATCAGCAAAGGCGCCGGCGCATGCTTTACCGAAGGAGATCTGCTGAAGTCCGTGCAGGCAAGCATGAGCCTGCCGATGTGGATGGAACCGGTCGCGATCGACGGGGATCTGTATGTGGACGGCATCGGGCACGACGTGGTGCCCACCCGCACTCTGCGGGAAATGGGCGCGGACATCGTCATCGCGGTGGATGTTTCGCTTCGGGAAACCCACCCCCGCGTTGACAATGCGATCGACGTGAAATATATCGCGGATAAAATGGCCGTGAACCGTTCGATCGATCTTTCGCTTGAATACGCCGATATTGTGATCCGTCCCGACACGCAGGGGCTGATGTGGTATGACTTTCACCGCTCTCCGCGACTGATCCGGGCGGGGCGCGAAGCGGCGGAACCTTTCATCCCCCGAATTAATAAATTACTATAATACACTTGGAATTAATGAATTTATAAAATAATTTAAAGTAGCATGAATCATGAACACATATTAAAAAAGGACCAAAATGATGATTAAAAGGAAAAGTATATTTATACTTCTGCTTGTCCTCATAGGGCTCACGGGCTGCTTTGAGTTCAGACTTCCTCAGATCGGTCCCATAGTTCCGCCCAAGGTCGAAGTCGGCCCTTATGAATTCTATCTGACAAGCATGTCGGTCAATTTCGACACCCTGCTCACTTTCCTGGGTGACGAAATGTCCCTGGATGAATACCGGGAAAGTTATCCCGACGATCCTTCCGGGAACGCCGACTGGTTCGTTATCCGCGACACCTTCACCACCGGTTTTAGTTTGGACATGGGCATGGAGGTCGATCCCGTCTCAAGCTCGTTCACCCAGGCCATGGAATTCATGGAATTTTCCGTCCGGAATTTCAGCTTGTCCGACCCCATTGAGATGCAGGATATCTACGACCTTTCCGCCGTTCCCGACGGTGTGGATGTCCCGATTGATTCGATCGCATTCCCGACAGACACCTCCTATACCAGCTTCCCGATGGACCGCCAGCGTTTCTCGTCGGGTACTTTTTCGATCACCATCACGAACGACCTGCTGTGCGCCCTGGGCAATCCGATTACGATCGCCCTGCACGATTCGACGACCGGCGCGCCGATCACGAACGGCGGCGGCGACCCCGTGCAGCTGCTGTGGAGCACACCGATCCCCGCCGGCACCGAGGCGACGGAAAACATGTCCATGGCGGGCGTTGAATTCCCGAAACACGTCATGGTCATCGTCAGCGGCGTGATCTGCGGTGAGGAACCCGACACCCTGACCACCTCACCCGCGATGCGCTCCTCATCCTTCTACGTCAGCGGCTCGATCGACAACCTGGTCGGCGATTTCGTCGAAGGCGATCTGGACGCCCAGCTTCTGGAAGAATCAAACACTATCAGCTTCGGCGACGAACTGAACGACGCCACGATCTCCGTAAGCGAAGTCTTCCTCGATACCAGCCATATTGTGATCTCGATCTCCAATACAAGCAATGTCACCGGCAAGATACTTCTGAACGTGCTGTCGCTCGACACCTCCGCCGATCCCGGCATTCAGTTCTTTACGACCGACTCCATGACGATACCGATGAACTCGACCAGCAACTTCCCCTTCAGCCTCAACAGCACCTCCGTTTTGCTGACCAGTGACTTCGAATACGAGACCTTCATCAACATCCCGGCGCAATACGGACAACTATCCGCCGACGACGAATTTTCGGTCAGCTTCCAGTTCTACGGAAAGAATCCGGGAAACCCCATTATCGTAAAATCGGTGGACGCCACCTTCAACGAGGCGGAATACGTCTTTGACAATGTCAGCATGGAAATGGGCATGGGCGACTTCCTGCCGGAAGGATTCGGGGGCATTGAACTCTCCACCATCGATCTGGCGATCGACATTTTCACCGACATCACCATCCCCATGACGGTCGACATGAATCTGATCGGGGTCAAGAACAGCGGCGCGGATTCGATGTCGCTCACTATTTCACAGCAGATCACCGGTCCGGGCGCCGACAACCACCTGGTTTTTGCGGATGCCGCGGACCTGATCAATTTCAAGCCCGATTCCCTGATCTTCAACGGAAAGATCAGTCTGGACGGTTCGGGAAACATCCCCCTCACCCAGGATATTTCAGTGGAAGGATCGATCGGCGTGCCCTTCCAGTTCGAGATCTCGGAACCCGTTTCCTTCAGTCCGGGATATATGGGGCTCAGGCTTGACCCCCTCCCCGCCTTCCTCGACGACTTTTCGGGTTCGCTGGAAGCGGTTGTCGACAATTCCTTCCAGTTCGGGGTGGATTTCCTGATCCGCATGGCACGCGACACGCTGTATTTCAAGGAACCGGCATATGCCGATTGCGTCCGCGTCCTGGCCGATCTTAGCATCCCCGCAATGGACACGACCAGCCAGGTCCTGGTATTAACGAAAGAGGACTATGATTTCCTTGCGCAATCGGTCGACTCCGGATGGATTGCCATGGACATATCGCTCACCGGACGGGAGGACGGTCTGCCAACCACATTCCTTACCACCGATTCCGTATCGCTCAGGTTGAATATCCGGGCAGAAGGGACGCTTGATTTTTCAGGCTTCGGCTCCGATACGACCGGTACCGACACGACAGGAGGTGCATAATGAAACGCGCGATCATCTGTTTGTTCATCCTGTTTATCCCTTTCCTGACGCTTGCTCAGGAAAGCGAACAGCCCGAAACCTTCTTTCAGGACCTGCTCAAAACGCTGAATCCCGATACATCCTCCGCTCCGAAAACCGTTCCGGCAGGATTGCCGGTGCCGGAGCCGCTCCCGGTTCCCGAACCCGAAGCGGTTCAGAAAACGGAGAGCCTTAATCCCGATGTTCCGGCGCCTGCGCCCCTGATCGCCCCCGTTCCGGAGGAAGTGAAAAAAGAAGACGCTGTACCGCAGGAAAGCTCGCCGGCGCCCGTTCCCTCGAATACGCCGCTGCCTTCCGACACCCCGCTTCCCGTCGCGACACCCGAATCGGGTCCGACGCAGCCGATCACGATCGGTTCTCCCGGCGGGAACAAGGTAAAAGAAGAAAAGGTCAAGAAAGAAAAGATCAAAAAAGAGAAGGAACATCGCGAGATCGTTCCCTATATCGAGGAACCTCAGGCAAAATCAAAGCCCCAGATCAAGTACGTTAAGCATATGCAGAAATTGCCGAAACGCCGCATGCGGTTGATCACCCTCGATCAGGCGGACATCATCCACGGCCGGAAGTTCCGTTCCGTCGAATCCGCCCTGTTGAACCCGGCGAATCTGGGCGCCCGGAGCGAATTCTTCAATTCATTCTCGATCATCCCGATCAATACGCTCGGCCTGGATGTGAGGACCTCAACGCGTCCCTTCGTTTTGCTGGAAGACTATTTCAGCACAGGCGAAGTGCTCAGCGACGCCGCGGAAGACAGCCTGGTCGCCATGCTCGGTCCGAACGGACTGGAACTCCCGATCGACATCGACCTGCCGACCGTGGTGAATTTGAAAATGTCGGCGCTCGGCGGCTCATTTTATGCGAATGCAGGCTTGTTCATCCGGGAACATTCGCACATCCCGGGCGAATTCTTCAATATTCTGTTTGACGGGGCCACCTTTGAGGAGCCTTTCCAGATGACCGAGGACCTGGGTGTGAACCTGACGGCCTATGCCAAGGGATCCGCCGGTTACGGGACCTTCATCGAATTGCCGAGTTTCCTTGGGGAACTTCGTTTCGGCGCGGCGGTCAACGCCTATGCCGGCGCCTTTTCCCATATCAATATCACGAACCTGGAACTCGTTCCCACCTCCGAGAACGTAACCCTGCAGGGAACCATGGAAGTGATGACCTTCGCCGATACGCTCAGTCTCTTCGGCGAAGACGGATTCCAATTCCACATGGTCGACGACTATCTGGGGATCCCCAAGATCAGCATGGGCTATGATTTCGGCCTTGCCTGGCGCTTCAAACTGAACCGCATCCTACCCATCATGCCCAAGTTCATCAAGAATTACATCGACATCCAGGTCGGCGTTGAAGATTTCCTGGCAAGTATCTCCATGAACCATGCCTACCTGCGCGAGATCAGTTTCGAGATGGAAGCCGGAGACCTACTCACCACCTTCGGCGGCGAAGGCTTCTCGCTGGATTCCATGATGGTCCTGAGCGAAACGCTGGTCTATGCCGACTCGACCATCAGCCGGCCGCTGGGTGCGAAATTCCATGCCGACCTGAATTATCAGCTGATCCCGCAGCTGACCCTAAAAGGCGGATGGAGCACCTACATCACCGACGGGATCAATGCCGGCACCGGTCCGAATTATTACTACGGCGCCGAAATATTCCCCGTCAGTTCGCTCTGCATTTTCGCCACCGCCCACCAGAAAAACGCCCTCAGCTTCTGGGATGCGGGCATCCGCCTGTATTCCGAGAAAAGCGAATTCGGGCTCAAGGCGCGCATCTACGAGCCGAATTTCTCTCTGACCGAGAATGTCAGCGGCGTCGGGATCCAGCTGAACTGGGCGCGGTACTTTTAAGATCAAAGAATAAAACATTCATAACAACGAAGCCCCGGGTTTTAGCCTGGGGCTTTTTTTGTTCGTAAGACGTAAGACGGGTGACGGGCCTGTCCGCCGAAGCTCGAAGAGCGTAGGAGGATGACGGGCCTGTCCGCCAAAGCTCGAAGAGCGTAGGAGGATGACGGGCCTGTCCGCC
>CALMFL010000016.1 GCA_937862595.1 uncultured Fidelibacterota bacterium | reverse complement strand
GCATCTCCCAGCGCTCAGCGCCCATACTTAATTCTTAATTCATAATTCATATTTCAAAATCAATGAAAATAAATTATATTCAAAAATGGCGAATAAAGCGCAAACACCCTTAATGAAGCAGTATTTCGACGTCAAGGCCGCGCATCCCGACAAGATCGTGCTGTTCCGCATGGGCGATTTTTACGAAACCTTCGATACGGACGCGAAAACGACCAGCCGCGTGTTGGGGATCGTGCTGACCAAACGCAGCAACGGCGCCGCGACCGACGTGCCCCTTGCGGGATTTCCGCACCATGCCCTGGACGCCTATCTGCATAAGCTGCTGAAGGCGGGACTGAAAGTCGCCATCTGCGAGCAGCTGGAAGATCCCAAACAGGCGAAGGGACTGGTTAAACGGGGCATTACCGAGATCGTTACGCCGGGAACGGCCGTCAATGACAAATTTCTTGAATCCGGCGCCAACAATTACCTGGCGGCCTGGGTGTTCGGACCGGAAACGACGGGATTTGCCTTTGTGGATATTTCGACGGGAGAGTTCCGTTTCGTGTCCGCGGGGAAAGAAGCCGTCATTGAACTGATCGAGGCGAAGCCGGTATCGGAACTGCTGATCCCGGACCACGACCTTGCCTATGTCCGCTCCCTTCTGCCGCATTACGGCGGCATCTACACGCCGGTCGCGGAATGGATCTCGGACCTGAACTATGCCGGCGATATTTTCACGGGGCACTTTAACGCCGCATCGCTGAAGGGATACGGTATCGACGACAAGCCCGAATGCCTGCAGGCCGCAGGCATGATCCTGCACTACGTGAAGGAAAATTTTCAAAAACAATTGTCCCATATCAATTCGCTTCGCCGCCTGGATCTCAATGATTTTCTGGGACTGGACCGTTTTACCATCCGGAACCTCGAACTTTTCCGGCGTTTATCGGGAGAGCAGGGGGAAGGGACCTTTTTTTATACCCTCAACGAGACCCGGACGGCCATGGGTGCCCGGCTTCTGCGGCAGTGGATCTATTATCCCCTTATGGAAAAGGCGGCCATCGATAAGCGGCTGGACGTTGTGGCCTGTTTTACGGATGATCCCGCCGGCTGTGAAACGGTCCGCGGCATCCTGCACGGGATCGCCGACATCGAGCGCCTCTGCGCCCGGATCGCATCGAACAAGGTCGGTCCCAAAGAGCTGATCTCCCTGCGGGACAGTCTCCAGGCCATGCTCGGCCTTTACGATACGGTCGATCCCCAGGCCGGATTTTCCCTGAGCGACCTGCCTGCCTTAAGGTCCGTGATCGCGCTGATCGAAGAATCCCTCAACGAAGATCCTCCCAATCAGATCCAGAAAGGCGGCGTGTTCTGCAGCGATTTCGACCCGCGGCTCGCAGAATTGCGCCATATCTCGCACGGCGGAAAGGATTACCTGCTGGAACTGCAGGAAAAAGAACGCAAACGTCTGCAGATCCCGAGCCTGAAGATCAGTTACAACC
>CALMFL010000015.1 GCA_937862595.1 uncultured Fidelibacterota bacterium | reverse complement strand
GAACTGCTCCAGGTCTTTAAGGAAAACCGTCGTTTTCAGGATCGTACTCCGGTCGCCGCCCCCGGCTTCCACCACGGCGATGACATTCATCAGGGACGCCCTGACAGCCGCTTCCATATCATCGAAGATCAGCTTGCCCGTTTGCATGTCCACCGGGAGCTGCCCGGATGTAAAAATGAGGTCGCCCAGGGCGCATCCCTGCGAATACGCACCGATAGGCGCAGGCGCTTTATCGGTCAGAATAATGTCTTTCATACCGCTTTCTCCATGATTATTAACGCGCTTAAAAATGCGCATTTTTTTATTGAATTCAAAATTGTATTTTTAAAAACAAGCCCTTGCATCCTGAATATCCGGAATAAATGTTGTTTAATCCGGCGAATTCTGATAAATTATTTTAAAATTTGAATTGATTGGGGTGCCGTATGAAAAACGACTATGTCTGTCCCTTCTGCAGAGGGCATCTAAAGGTTAAGAACAGCGTGATCTTCTCCGCCCGGAAACCGGGAGGCGAGCGCGGGCTCTTATTGCTGAGTCCCGAGATCGGGAACTACGCAGTGAGAAAGCATCGCACCTTCGAGTTGAATGACGGCGAAAAGACGGACCTTTACTGTCCTATCTGTCATGCGAACCTGATGGCCCAGAATTACAACAACAATCTTGCCCGCATCATCAGCATCGATGAATACGGCGAGGAAAATGTCATTCTGATCTCCGAGATCGTCGGCGAACGCTGCACCTATGTGATCCACGGAAAAAAAGTGGCGAAATACGGGGACGACGCCACGAACTACTTCGGCGCCGGAACGGAATTCTGATCCGGCAGGAACAATTCAGCTTAGCTTAGAACGAAACGGTTAATAAATCATACGTTAATACGTGCAAAGCAAAGGAATGACCTTCCAAAAAGGCCGTTCCTTTTTTGCTTCGGCGCACTTAAATTTTTGCCTTGAGATACGGCAGAAGCCCGCCGGCATCGAGGATGTTCTGGGCGAATTCCGGGAACGGCGGGAAGGCATAAGTTTTAGCGTTTGAGAGATCGGTCAGCTGTCCCGCCTTCAGATCGATGGCAAGTTCCGCACCGTTCTCAATGCTTTTGCCGATCCCCTTGCATTCGATGGCCAAAAACCCGTTATTGATGCAGTTGCGATAGAATATCCGGGCGAAGGAATCGGCGATAACGGCCGTGATCCCGGCGCCGCGCAGCGCCCATACCGCATGTTCGCGGGAACTGCCGCATCCGAAATTCTCCCCCGCGACGATCACGTCCCCGGGTTCCGCCTTACGGACAAAATCCTTGTCGATGTCTTCCATCGCATGCTTCGCCAGGTCTGCTTCGCGGTCCATATTCAGGTAACGGGCGGGAATGATCTCGTCGGTATTGATGTGGTCGCGCCGGTATACATGTGCTTTCATGGTGTTTATCCTTCCATCTTTCGGGGATCGCTGATATAACCGGTCACTGCCGACGCGGCTGCCGTTGCAGGGCTTGCGAGGTACACCTCGGATCCCGGGTGCCCCATCCGGCCGACGAAGTTCCGGTTCGTGGTCGAAATGCAGCGTTCTCCGTTTGCCAGAATGCCCATATGGCCTCCCAGGCAGGCGCCGCAGGTCGGTGTGGAAACGGTCGCACCCGCCTCCATGAAACTGTCCAGCAGGCCTTCCTTGTTCGCCTGTTTCCAGATCTCCGTCGTGGCCGGGACGACGATGCACCGTGTCCCCTTTGCCACGCGCCTGCCCTTCAGTATCCCCGCGGCGACGCGCAGATCCTCAATGCGTCCGTTGGTGCAGCTTCCGATATAAACCTGATCGACCGGGATCTTTTCACTTATAGAGGAGATTGGGCGGCCGTTATCGGGAAGATGCGGAAAAGCCACCATGGGCTCCAGACCGCTCACGTCCATTTCGATCACCGCTTCGTAACGGGCATCCTCGTCGCTTTTTATGATCTCAAAGTCCGCATCCGTCCGGTCGCGAAT
>CALMFL010000014.1 GCA_937862595.1 uncultured Fidelibacterota bacterium | reverse complement strand
TTCAAGCACGTCTTTGTGTTCCTCGAGGAAGGCTTTGCTGTTTTCCCTGCCCTGCCCGATCTTTTCTTTGTTATAGCTGTACCAGGAACCGGATTTTTCAATGATGTTGTAGGTTGCGGCAAGATCGAGCACATCGCCGATATAGCTGATGCCCTTGCCGTACATGATGTCGAACTCGGTGGATTTAAAAGGCGGCGCCACTTTATTTTTCACGACCTTCACCAGGGTGCGCGTACCGGTAAAGTCACTGCCGTCCTTGATGGCGGTGGAGCGGCGGACTTCCATGCGGATGGTCGTATAGAATTTCAGCGCGCGTCCCCCGGTGGTCGTTTCGGGATTGCCGAATATCACGCCGATCTTTTCACGGATCTGATTGATAAATACGATCGCCACATTGGATTTGCTGACAAGACCCGTCAGTTTACGCAAGGCCTGGCTCATCAGGCGGGCCTGCAGGCCCATATGGCTGTCCCCCATGTCCCCTTCGATCTCCGCCCGGGGCACCAGCGCCGCGACGGAGTCGATCACGATAATGTCGATCGCATTGCTTCGGACCAGGGTCTCGGTGATCTCCAGCGCCTGTTCGCCGCAATCCGGCTGGGATACCAGCAGGCGGTTCGTGTCGATCCCGAGGTTCTTGGCATAATTGAGGTCCAGGGAATGTTCGGCGTCGATGAAGGCGGCGTTCCCGTCCAGCTTTTGCGCTTCTGCAATGCAATGCAGGGCAAGGGTCGTCTTTCCTGAGGATTCGGGTCCGTATATCTCGGTGATCCTGCCGCGCGGGATGCCGCCGATGCCTAAAGCTGCATCCAGACTGAGAGAACCCGTTGAGATCGCGTCGATCTGGATCGGCCGCGAGCCGTCGCCCATGTACATGACCGATCCTTTTCCGAATTGACGGTCGATTTGCGCTATCGCTACTTCCAGTGCCTTAATACGGTCATCTTTTAACATCTTTCTTCCCTTTCAACAAAAATTGTATAACTCAATCTTAATGAAAATATCGGCCATTTGAAATAAAAAAAGGATGTCCGGGGACATCCTTTATCTTCTATGACCCTGATCACATTTATTTCAAGTTGGCAACGGCCAGCGAGGCGGATCCGACCAGCCCGGCGTCATTGCCCAATTGAGCGCGGACAATTTCTACCGCCGCGGCCGGAATGGTATAGGCATGTTTTAACATACCGGTCCGAACCGGTTCCATCAGCAACTCTCCCGCATTGGATATCCCGCCGCCGATAATGATCATTTCAGGATTCAGGATGTTCACCAGGGTGGCGATCGCATGGCCTAAGATCTCGCCGGTCTCTTTCAAAACCTCGATCGAGATCTTATCGCCTTTCGCGGCCGCCAGCGCAATGGCTTTGGGTGTCACTTTACCGTCTTCCAAATAGGCATCGATCGACGTTTCAATGCCTTTGCTTCTGTACATCTCGAAACGTTCGATGATGCCGTCTTTTCCCACATAACGTTCGAGACAACCGTAGTTTCCGCAGCCGCAGTATTTTCCGTCACGTGCGATCGACATATGTCCGATCTCACCGGCGGTAAAGGTGCTGCCGCGATACAGCTCGCCGTTCAAAATAATGCCGCCGCCGACACCGGTACCCAGGGTTAAGGCAATGACGTTCTTTTTGCCTTTTCCGGCGCCGTAATAGAATTCGCCGAGAGACATGGCATTGACATCATTGTCCAGGAATGCCGGTTTGTTCAAACGGTCCGAGATCCCTTTCGTCAAATAGACTCCGTTCAGGTTCGGGATATTTGTAACGATCTTTAACTGCCCCGTCTCGGGATTCAGTAATCCCGGGGAACCGATCCCGATACCCAGAATGTGTTCCTGCGGCAATTTCGAATCATTGATCACCTTTTTCGTACACTCGGCAATATGTTCTACGATTTCATTACCGCTTTTCCGCGGATCGGTGACGAACGAATCTTTGATCAGGATATTTCCCTTTTCATCGATTATTCCGACCTTGATACCGGTCCCGCCAAAATCAATACCAACATAATACTTCATTTTTTTATTCCTTTTTTTTGTTTATTGTTAAGCGACAAATTCATTTCCAACCTTACGGGCGCGCGTCGGGTGATCCAGATCGACACCGGAGGCGATGCCGACTTCAACCAGCACATTCCAGCATGCCTGCAGCTGCAGGTACGCGTCATAACAGTGCAGCGAAGGGATCCGGATCGTGGGGAAGACCGTATCATGGTCCGCGATCGCGATCACGTTCATGCCTACGCCGTCCGCAAGCACTTCTTTGAATTTTTCTTCCTCTTCCCGGTAGGGATCAATCACGATCACGACCTCATTCGGGTTCATGACCTCTTCGATCCCGTGAACCGCGTAGGTCCCTTCGAGGTAGGCCGATTTTTTGCGCGTGATCTCGTTGGTCTTCAGGGTCGCTTCTTCCGCCGCGCCCACATTCCTTCCCGCAAAATAGATCACGGGAGCGTTGGCGATGATCCGGATCAATTCGGGATCGATCTCCATTTCAAGGACCTGACGCGACTTGTCGGCGAGCTCGGCCATGCTCTTGTCGCAGGCCGCCCCGAGAAAGCTCTTGATCAGCTGATGGTAGAAGAGCGCCTGTTCGATCACGCTTTTCGTTGCCGCCACGGCCTCTTCCTTTCCGCAGTTCAGAACGTATTCATCATCGCTGAGCGCTCCGAGCGGAGTGTCCGGATGGGCGATAAGCGCAAATTTCGCGGCTGTCTTTTTATTTCTGAAAAGGGAAATGACTTCCTTGGTCTTTCCCGAATTCGACGCCCCGAACAGGGTAAAGTCATCCAGCTTCAGCTCCGCCGCCTGACGGCTTCCTTCCGTATAGGCGGTCAGGGGAAATCCGTTCTTCTGGATCAGGTTGATCGTATGTTTTGCGGGGAATATTCTGGAGGAGCCCTCCCCCGTCATGAACAGTTTCCCGGTTTTTTTCAGCGATTCAACGGCCTTGGAGAGGTCCTTTGTTCTGAAATTCCGGATAATGTCCACGGTTTCAAGCATTTCTCTGCAAAGCGCGTAGTGCGCATATTTTTGATCCTGTAGTTTCATGTCTCTTTCCTTGCTGAGGGGTTAAACGATCTTCTTTACTTTCCGGCAGAGACCCAGGTCGGCATAGTCCGGTTTCGGACCGACGAGCGGCACGATGTATTCCTTGAACGCGGGCGTCATGTTCATACCGTTCTCTGCAATATATTCCGGCGGGATCGGTTTCTGCTTCCCGCCGACGTCGCGGAGCGGGACGGTACCGATCCGGACCTTATAGCCGGGGCCGGGTTCACGGACGATGACCGTCATGGATCCCGATGTTCCTTTCGCCGCCAGTTCGGCGGCTTTGGCTCCCAGCATAAACGCTTCCTCGACATCGATGTCGACCGTGCGGTCGTCCGCGCACATCGGCAGGGATTCGGTCACCTGGAATTCACCCCGCAGGTCGGGAAATGCGCCGGAAGTGATCTTATGGATCTCCATGCCGACCGAAACGCCGCCCATCGCGCCGAATTCCC
>CALMFL010000013.1 GCA_937862595.1 uncultured Fidelibacterota bacterium | reverse complement strand
TCTCCATGACGAAGCCGCCAGCGGGGATGGCCGCGTCACCGAGCGGGAACGGATCATCATCGTAAAACAGATGGCCCAGGGATCGGTTCAAGGCGAACAAAGCCGGTATCGACCTCGGCATGGACGTGCCGCGCGCTCACCTGCGTCCCTTTCTGGAGGCATTGAAACCATGAGATCAAGCAACGTAAAATGGCATGAGGGAAACGTGACCGGACCGGATCGTGAAGCCCTGCTGAAGCAGAAGGGCGTCTGCCTGTGGTTTACCGGACTTTCGGGCTCCGGGAAAAGCACGCTGGCCCGGGCGGTGGAAACGCGCCTGCATAAACTCGGGCATCTGGTTTACGTCCTGGACGGGGACAACGTCCGGCACGGGCTGAACGGCGATCTGGGCTTTTCCGATCGGGACCGGACCGAGAACATCCGCCGGGTCGGAGAGGTCGCCCGGCTCTTCGCGGATGCCGGACTGATCACGCTCACGGCCTTCATTTCGCCGTTCCGCAAGGACCGGCGGGCTGTCCGGGACATGATGGAGCACGGCCGCTTTATTGAGATCTATGTCGAGTGCCCGCTTGAGATCTGCGAAGCGCGCGATGTCAAAGGGCTCTATTCGAAAGCCCGCAGGAACGAGATCGGGGATTTTACCGGCATCCATTCCCCCTACGAGGCGCCCGAAGCGCCGGAGATCCGGGTGAATACCGCGGAGCTGAACCTGGAAGACTCGGCCGGGATCATCGTGGATTATTTGAGAGACAACCATATTATCGAGACAACATGAAGCAAGAGAACTATTCACTGTCGCACCTGAAGGAACTGGAAGCCGAATCCATTCACATTATCCGGGAAGTGGCGGCGGAATTCGAGAATCCCGTCATGCTCTACTCCATCGGGAAAGATTCTTCCTGCATGGTCCGGCTGGCGGAAAAAGCCTTCTATCCCGGGAAGGTGCCCTTCCCGCTGATGCATATCGATTCCAAATGGAAATTCCGGGAAATGATCGAATTCCGGGACAATTACGCCAAAGAGAAAGGCTGGAACCTGATCGTCCATTACAATCGGGAAGGATTTGAGTCCGGCATCGGGCCCTTTTCCCACGGTTCGAAGGTGCATACGGATATCATGAAAACCCAGGCCCTGCTGCAGGGACTGGAAAAATACGGCTTCGATGCCGCGTTCGGCGGCGCCCGGCGCGACGAGGAAAAATCCCGCGCAAAGGAGCGCATCTTTTCCTTCCGCGACAAATTCCATCAGTGGGACCCCAAGAACCAGCGGCCCGAACTGTGGAGCAACTACAACACCCGCGTCATGAAAGGCGAGTCCATCCGCGTTTTCCCCATCTCCAACTGGACGGAGCTGGACGTCTGGCAGTACATCCGCCTGGAGAACATTCCCATCGTCCCGCTGTATTATGCCAAAGCGCGCCCGGTCGTCAGGTACAACGGCGCCCTGGTGCTGGTGGACGACGAACGCATGCCCAAGGAACTGGCCGGAACGGCCGAAATGAAAAAGGTCCGCTTCCGCACGCTGGGATGCTACCCCCTGACCGGTGCGGTCGAATCCGACGCCGACACGATCGAAAAGATCGTGGAAGAAATGATGACCACCACCGCCTCCGAACGGACGACACGCGTGATCGACTTCGACCAGGAAGGCAGCATGGAACAGAAGAAGCGGGAGGGCTATTTTTAGAAACAGGGGATTCGGGAATCAGGAAACGAACCCTAAGAATAAAGAAAAACGATTGAAATGAAAATTAAATGCCGAGAGCTCAT
>CALMFL010000012.1 GCA_937862595.1 uncultured Fidelibacterota bacterium | reverse complement strand
CGATCACGAACAGTCCGCTGATATCGCGAAGCCGGAGCTGCCGTGCGATCTCGACGGCCGCTTCCAGATTGATCTTGAGAATGTTCTTTTCCTGCTCCTTGCCGCCGACATACTTGCCGCTGTTCACGTCGATCACGAACATGGCTTCCGTATGGTCGACGACCAGATGCCCGCCGCTTTTCAGCCAGATCTTCCGGCGCAGCAGCTTGTCCGTTTCGCTCGTGATGCCGTAGGCTCCGAACAGGGAACCCTCTTTGTGGAAGAACACGCGTTCGGCCAGTTCGGGATCCACGTCCTTGACGTAATTCTGTATGGCCCGGAATTTTTTCTTGTTGTCCACAATGACGGATTCCACTTCCTTGGTGAACATGTCGCGGATCACGGAGGATGTCATGCTGTCGGATTTATACACTTCCTTCGGCTTTGCATCGCCGGTCTTTACCGAATTTTCGATCTGTTCCCACGCGGTCAGCAATTGCTTGATATCCTGTTTGATATCCTTTTCTTTTTTCCCGTCGGCAACGGTCCGGATGATAATGCCGGATTTTTCGGGCTTGATCGCCTGGGCGATCTCTTTGAGCTTGGTCCTGCGATTGTGGTTGTGGATCTTCTTGGAGATGCCGATAATGTCATGAAAGGGCGTCAGCACGGCAAAGCGTCCGGGGATGGCGATATCGGTTGTCAGCCGAGGACCTTTGTTCGCATAGGCCTCTTTGACGACCTGGACCAGAATGCGCTGCCCTTTCTGAAGATCTTTGGCGCTGTTGAAGGTTGTAACCTTCCACGTGCCGTTCTCATAGCTGATATAATCCTGGATCTCTGAAAAACCCAGAAAACCGTTCTGGCCCGTGCCAAGATCCATGAAAACCGCCTGCATTCCCGGCTGGATGTTTTCCACCGTTGCGTAATAAACATTTCCCACGGTAGAGATGTCTTCCGGGGTTTCGATATAAAACTCAACGAGCTGTTTGTCCTCCATGATCGCGATCCGCGATTCGAGGGGTGTCTCGCTGATGTATATATTTCGTTTCATTCTATTCCTTTAATGTAATGTGGTTTCGTTCACCGATAAAATAAGGGATTTTATCATCAAAAGCCAGCCTAAGAAATTCATCCGGCCGGCCCGTTTGCGAGTCGAGAACATGATAGCTTACTCTCAGCGCATCCTGATCGATATCCCAGGATTTGATGAACGGTGTGATGTTGATTTTTTTTGCGCCTTTTTTGTGGAATCGTTCCACGATGCAGGTGCCGCCCGAAAGCGTCTTTTCAAGTTTTGTGCGCACGGCGTCCGTGTCGACCGTTTCCTTAAAATGGAAGGTGTAGCGCAGCTCTGTCGTTGTTTCCATGACAGAGGGGCGCTTTCCGGGGGTGCACTCGGCGGAAAGGATCCTGATCCCCGGCGGCAGAACGGCGTTCAGGGAATCCCGGGGGTCCTCAACGGGAGAATTGAGGAGAATGTCCATCGCTTCATTTCCCGCGTCATAGCCCATGGGGACGGGGTAGCCTGCCGCAATGCGCGGACGGCGATTGAACCCGCTTGAGTAGCGTACCGGCCAGTGCAGGATGTTGCACATGCGTTCGAAAAGCCGGAGGAAATCATGATGCCCGATATAGCGCATCATGTCGTTCTTTTCATAATGAAGCCGTAAGGTGTGAAAGCTCTGGGGCTGATCTTCTCCGTTCGGATCTTCGGGGTGGGGCGTCCACGGCAGTACCGCCTTCTCCGACATGGCCAGGAGGGTCTTCAGGTCCTTGTCGCAGACCCCGCAGGCTTCGCAGTAAGTCCTGCAGTCCTCGGTGATCTCGCCGCGTTCCGCCCGTTCCTTCTCTTCTTTCAGGAACGCCGTATCGACCCCGCTGTGGACAAAGGACCAGGGAAGCCGTGCGTTCGTATCGCGTGCGCCGATCATCTTCCCGGGGACGATGCCGCTTTCTTCCAGGGCGAGGTCCCAGGCCTTCCGGTTGAACATTTCGCTCCAGGCGTCCAGTTTTGCGCCGTGCTTCCAGGCGCCGTATACGACCTTCCCCGTGCTTCTGTCTCCCCGGGAAAGCAGGCTTTCATAGACCGAGAATTCGGGATCCCGGTGCATGATCTTGATCCCCGGATACTTTAGCTGGTTCCGGATAAGGTAGATCCGGCGCGTCAGCTCTTCGGGGGCGAGATGCTCGGCCCACTGGAAGGGGGTGTGGGCTTTGGGAATAAAGCTCGACAGGCTGACGTTTATCTGGGTGTTCGGATATTTCAGCGCGATCTGCCGGATGCGGACGATCAGGTCGACGATGCCCTGCAGGTCTTCATCCGTTTCGGTCGGGAGCCCTACCATGAAATAGAATTTCAGGGTGCGCCATTTGTGCTCCAGCGCCAGCCGGACGGAGGAAAAGAGATCTTCTTCGCTGATCTTTTTGTTGATGACATTCCGCAGCCGCTGGGTTCCGGCTTCCGGGGCGAAGGTCAGCCCGGAGCGGCGCTTGCTTCCCGCCGCTTCCAGAATGTTGACGTTGAACGAATCCAGGCGCAGGGAGGGGAATGAAATGCCGATATGGTTCTCATCGCAATAGGGCTGTATGCCCTGAACCAGTTCCGCAAGACGGCTGTAGTCTGAGGTGGACAGGCTCAGCAGGGAGATCTCTTCAAAACCGGTATTCCCAAGCGTCTCCTTTGCATGCCGTATCAGGGCTTCGGGTTCCCGTTCGCGTACAGGGCGATAGATGATCCCGGCGTGGCAGAAGCGGCAACCCGCGCCGCATCCTCGCTGGATTTCCATCGCAAAGCGGTCCTGCGCGATCTCAATGAGCGGAACGATGGGTTTCGCGGGGTAGTTGTTCTCGTTTAAAACGGGGATCTTTGCCGCCCGGACGGGTCCGTCGCTCGCCGGGTCATACAGGCCGGGAACGTACACGCCCTGCGCGGGAAGACTGCATGCCCGAAGTATCTCGCGGCGGGATGCGCCCGCTTTTTTCATTCCGCGGATGATCCCGCACAATTCCGGAAGGATTTCTTCCGCGTCCCCGATCACGAACACATCTACAAAATCCGCCAGGGGTTCGGGATTGAAAGCGCAGCTTCCGCCGGCAAAGACAAAGGGGTCCTCCCCGCTGCGCTCATCGGAAAATAACGGGATGTGCGACAGGTCGAGGATGTTGAGAATATTGGTGTAGGTCATTTCATATTGAAGGGTAAATCCGACAATATCAAAGGTGTTCAGCTCCCGCTTGGTCTCCAGGGAGAACAGGGAAAGCCGGTTCTGCCGCAGAAGTTCCTCCATATCCACCCAGGGAGAAAAACAGCGCTCTGCCGTGATGCGCTCGTCGCGGTTCAGTATGTGATAAAGGATCTGGTGTCCGATAAAGGGCATGCCCACTTCGTAGGTGTCGGGATAAACCAGGCATACGCGGCACGGGGAATCCTTGCTCGCGTCAAGGGTTACGTTGATCTCATTTCCGGTATAACGACCCGGCCTTTCCACCTGTGTCAGTAAAAAGGGAAGTTTCTGCTGCAGTAAATCCATGTATTATTCTGTCTGTTTTCCGGAAGCGGAGATCGTTCCTTTTTCGGTGCACATGCGACGCCCGGGCGTCGCACCCCGGACCGGGGCCGTTTCTCTGCTTTCCTCTGCTTTTTTTCTCAGCCTAAGATCATTCAACCGGCGGGAATTCGTCATTATTCCTGCCCGGCAAGTAAGTCCTGCCAATACGGCAGCTCCCGCAATGATGGATATGCTGAAAACAATATTTCTTCTTTCGAATATTTTTCATACACTATGTCATAACAACCCCCTAATATATTTAAATAATCGGCGAATACACATAAAAACCACAATTCTTTTTATTTTGTTGGTTTTGGTTGACTTTAGTCTTTGCATCCTCTATTTTATTCAGCTTTTTATGGAAAGATGACCGAGAGGCTGAAGGTGCACGATTGGAAATCGTGTGTGCTGTTAACGCGGCACCCCGGGTTCGAATCCCGGTCTTTCCGCTTATACCATAAGTGTCTGATTATCAGCGGGTATTGTAAAATTATTCCACAAAATGTTCCGCATATTTCATTAAAAATAATTTTAACGTAATAACTGCAAGGATGCGGTGGGGAAAAGCGGAGAAATGGAAGATGGGGAATATTGATCGGCAGCCCGTAAGAAAACACTCAGATTGTGTTGCATCATTCCAAATTTATTGTATGCTATATTTATATATGATATCCTTATAACAAACAAAACAATTGACACTGTGTGTTATATTCATTATACTTCAACAAAGATACCGAATAACGAGTGGCCATGGAAGATAATATGTACATGGACTGTTGGTCGGATAGCGAAAGGACGTTCACTATTATGCCTGTAGGCGTTAAGGACATTTTTTAGCATGAAGGGATACGAAGTACTATGAGAATTCTGAAATTATATTTGTTAACGGCAGGGTTGTTTTTGTTTGTATTGGCTTCCTGCGATCTGTTCACTCCCAAACCGGAGCCGGGCAGTCGTAACTATGTTTGGGAAATTGACACCCTTTATATGCCGATGAATTATATCAGCACTGTATGGGGTGCTTCTCCTGATGATCTGTGGGCAATGGGAGCAGGGGGAACTGCAAATGATCGCTTGCTCCATTTTGACGGCACGAATTGGTCTGCCTATACTAATGAAGTAATTAATTGTACGGGAAATACAATTTTTGGATTCAGTGAAGACAATATATGGATGGGGGGTGGAGCCGAAT
>CALMFL010000011.1 GCA_937862595.1 uncultured Fidelibacterota bacterium | reverse complement strand
TCTATGCGGGCGTGGATTATGAAGCGATACTTCGCGAGGCGGAAAAGGAAGCCGATGTGATCCTGTGGGACGGCGGAAATAACGACACGTCCTTTTACGATGCGGATATCATCATCACCGTTACCGATCCGCACCGTCCCGGACATGAGATCGGCTATTATCCCGGCGAGACAAATCTCAGAATGGCGGATATCGTGATCATCAACAAGATCGAAACGGCCGACCGCGAGGACATTCAGATCGTCCGGGAGAACATCCAGGACGTCAATCCGAAGGCCGTCATTGTGGATGCCGCCTCCCCGATCTCCATTGAAGACCCGTCGATCATCCGGGGAAAAAAAGTCCTGGTCATTGAGGACGGGCCCACGCTCACCCACGGTGAAATGGAATACGGCGCGGGAACGGTCGCCGCGGTCAAGTACGGAGCCGCGGACATTGTGGATCCCCGCCCCTTTACGGTCGGCACGATCACGAAAACATTCGAGAAATATCCGGATATCGGCATCTTGCTGCCGGCAATGGGTTACGGCGAGCGGCAGATGAAAGATCTTGAAAAAACGATCGAAAACACCGAATGCGACGCCGTCGTGATCGGGACGCCCATTGACCTGCGGCGGGTGATCAGGATCAAACAGCCTACGGTCCGCGTCACCTATGACCTGCAGGAGATCGGGAAGCCCGACCTTCAGGATATCCTGAGCGACATGGTGCCAAAAATCAAAAAATAGCCTGCCATGAAAGAACAAACACTTGCCCTGATCAAACCCGACGCCATCGCAAAACGCTATCAGGGTCTGATCATTCATGAAATACTTGAAGCCGGCTTCGAGATCAAAGCGATGAAAATGCTGCATCTCACCGAAGAAGGCGCAAAAGCATTTTATGCCGTTCATAAGGAAAAGGAATTTTACGAACCGCTGGTCGAATTCATGACCAGCGGTTCCATTATCGCCATGATCCTGGAAAAGGAGAATGCGGTTGCGGACTACCGGGAACTGATGGGACCCACCGACCCCGGGGCGGCCGCGGAAGGAACGCTCCGCAGGAAATTCGCCGAAACCACACGCCGGAATGCCGTTCACGGCTCGGATAGTCCGGACAACGCAAAAAAAGAGATTGCCTTTTTCTTCTGAAAGCATGAAATTACGCTGATAACCGATAATTGGAGGTTCATATGAACAATTCCATGAAGCGCCTGTTCATGTGCATTACATTTTTTATGATCATCAGTTGCTCGATGCAGAACAATGTGTTCGTCGGGGATACCGTGGATATCGATGACTACAAGCGTCCCGCCGAGATCGTGAAGTATCAGTGGTCTTTTGACACGAAACCGCCGACATCCCGGCTGGACCCCCGTGATTTCATTCCAAGCAATTATCATCCGAACGTGACCTTTATCCCGGATGTGGCCGGCAGATATATCGTCCGTCTGACCATGATCGACCATGAAGGCATCGTGATCCATAAGAATTTTGTCTTTACCGCTGAAGCGC
Organism: uncultured Fidelibacterota bacterium; assembly: GCA_937862595.1. GTDB lineage: Bacteria > Fidelibacterota > Fidelibacteria > Fidelibacterales > Fidelibacteraceae > M50B103. The sequence goes on along the minus strand of CALMFL010000011.1, from coordinate 649 downwards.
AGCCGGACTATCTTGCCGGCATCGAAAAACCGAAACAGGAAGAAGCGAAGCGGCAGGAACCCGCAAAGCCCGTTCCAGCCAAGCCCCTTCCCCCCAGGATCGTGGAAGTCCCCAAAGTCGTGGAGACCGTTGTGATCAAACAGACAACCGTCACCAAGACGCCGAATGAATGGATCGAAGCCCCCAAACCGGGACAGGATCCGGGAGAGGTCGAACAGACCCCCGCTTATTCCACCTCCACCGAAACAAAACTGATCAAGGACGACAAGATCATTTCCGCTCCTCCCGTTGAGGAGACCAAAGCGGCCATACCGGCAAGCCCCTCCGTTGAAAATGCGAAATACACTTTACAGGTGTCAAGCTCCACCGTAGAGGCCTACGCCGCCGAACTACGCGACAAGCTCATCGCCCGCGGATATGACGCATTTATCGAGACGGCCCACATCGAAGGGCTGAAGCGCTATCGCATCCGCGTCGGCCGTTTTGCGACCTACGAGGAAGCCAAAGCCGGCCTTCGGAAAATGACCGAAAACACCGAGTTCGAACCCTGGATAGATAAACTGGGCAACTAAACCGTCATTTTCAAGGATATATGACCGCATGGAACAGGGTGTCATTTTCTTAATGAACTTCTGTTGCAAAACACTTG
>CALMFL010000010.1 GCA_937862595.1 uncultured Fidelibacterota bacterium | reverse complement strand
AGTGTTACCCATGTTTTGAAGGGCTTTCGTTACCTATGTTTTGAAGTCGTACCGAACAGGAGGGCGAAGAAGATCGGAAGAGCGGGGGAAAGTCCGAAAAACGAAGAAGGAGATATTTTTTGTTTTTTTGAGGAGGGCATGGGAGTTATCCGTGTTCGTTATCTTGTCATCGGGTGAAAAATGCCATAAAAAGACTTCATAAGCAAAAAGAAAATGAAAAGAATGAAAAAGACGCAGGTCTCTGCGCCGTATTTATCAAAATGAGTCTATTCAGGGTTCGGGCATCTGATGTTTTTACTGAATGAAATCCGGAATATCCTGTCCCGAAGGGATCCCCATGGGATTATCCAGTCGAAAAACCATCCAATATATCCTGTTATCCTGTCAAAAAGTTATCAAATATATCCTGTCATCCCGTCAAAACACCGGCTATCCCGTCTTCCCCCCGAGCTGGAAGACCCCGCAGGCCCGTGCGCAGATGCCGCACTCGGTGCATTTTTCCTTGTCGATGACGGGAGCGCCGTAGCCCTCCTGGGAAATGGCGCCGAAGGGACAGCGGCTCACCACCGGACAGGGGTGGTTCTGAGGACAGTATGCGTCGCGGACGATGATCATATTAAATTCCTTGTACTTTCTTGTTCTTTCTCATGTTACGGGCGATTATACAACCCCTTGCCCGAAAAGCAAAGAAAAATCGTATCTTGACGGAAAATAATTTATAATATATTGTATAATATTGATTTACGTGAAATAATATTAACGCCGTATTTGCTTCTTTGTACCCTCTGCATACTCAGCACCCGGGAACAGAAAGTTCGGCGGCTTCCCGGCAGGCCGCAATAAATTTAAAACCTTTCCGGTAAATCTAGTCCCGAAGGGATCCCCTTGGGGTCATCCTGTCAGAACAACATCCAATTCATCCAGTCATCCTGTCAAAACACCATCCAATTCATCCTGTCCCGACGGGATCCCCCTGGGATTATCCTGTCAAAACTATCCCGTCTAAAGCATGGAAATTGATTTGTCACTTTCTCTTTTAACCTGTATATTTACGCAAGATGGACGAACTTAAGGAAACGCGAATATCATCGGACGCGGTGTTTGACGGGGCATTGCTGCATGTCCGGAAGGATACGGTCGAACTGCCGGACGGAAAGCACACGGTCCGTGAATACATCCGTCACCCCGGCGCGGTGGCGCTCGTCGCCCATGCCCCGGACGGCGGCATTCTGCTTCTGAACCAGTTCCGCTACCCCCTGGACCGGGTGTTCGTCGAACTTCCCGCCGGCAAGATCGATCCGGGAGAATCGCCCGAAGAGACCGGCTTGCGCGAACTGGAGGAAGAGACGGGATTCCGGGCGCGGGAGTTGACCTATCTGACCAAGATCCATCCCTGTATCGGATACAGCGATGAAGTGATCTATATATTTGAAGCATTCGGTCTCAGCAAAGGCGATAAAGTGCCGGACGAACACGAATTCCTGCAGGTATTCAGCCTCCCGGCGGAGGAAGCCGTCCGTAAGATCACCGCCGGCGAGATCACGGATGTCAAGACCATTATCGGCATTCTCGCCGCAACCATGAGAAAGGATCATCATGAGCCTGAAAAATAATATGCGAAAGATCTACGACGGCATCTGCCACGATCCGCATGCGGTTCTCGGCATGCATGAGGACAGCGAACTCGAAAAAGTCGTCCGCGTTTTCCAGCCCGGCGCCGTCGCGGTCTCCATTACGCTTCTGGACAGCAAAAAGAAATTCAATCTTTCCCCTATGGAGCTGGACGGGTTCTGGTCGGTCGCATTCACGCTCGAAGCCTTTGAAAAATACGAGGTCCACGTCGATTATCCCGACGGCAAAACCTTTGACTATATCCATCCCTACCAGTTCATGCCCCGCATCACCGAAGAGGACGTTTACCTTTTCAACAAGGGCGACCATCACTTTATCTACGAAAAGCTTGGCGCCCACGTCTGCGACATGGACGGGATCGCCGGCGTCTCCTTTGCCGTCTGGGCTCCGTCCGCGCGCCGGGTGAGCGTGGTCGGGGACTTCAATCTCTGGGACGGACGGAAACACATGATGCGCATGCTCGGTTCGTCCGGGATATGGGAAATCTTCATTCCCGGCGTGGCGTCCGGCCAGAAATACAAATATGAGATCTTCACCCGCGAGGGACAGCTGACCCTGAAGGCCGACCCCTACGCCGCCTGGAGCGAGCTCCGTCCGGGCAATGCCTCCCGTATCCATAAGTCGGACTACGCCTGGAAGGACGGCGCCTACCGGAAAGCCTTGCCGGAGCATATGCTGGACCATCCCATGAGCATCTACGAGGTGCACCTGGCATCCTGGAAACGAAAGGACGACTGGCAGTGGTACAGCTATCGCGAACTGGCGCCCCTTTTGGCCGATTATGTAAAAAAACACGGATTTACCCATATTGAGCTCATGCCCGTCATGGAATATCCCTTCGACGGATCCTGGGGATACCAGGTCACCGGCTATTATGCCCCGACCTGCCGTTTCGGCGATCCGGACGATTTCCGGTATTTTGTGGACTATTTTCACCGCGAAGGCATCGGGGTCATCCTGGACTGGGTGCCGGCGC
>CALMFL010000009.1 GCA_937862595.1 uncultured Fidelibacterota bacterium | reverse complement strand
ACCTATCAACTTATAAACCCATCAACCGAACATTACACGTCCAGCACGGCAAATTCGCCGCTGCGGTCCAGTTCCTGGATGCCGTAAGGCTGCATCGCTTCAAGAAAGCGCCTGATCTTTCGGGGCGAGCCGGTCATGCTGACGACCACGTAATTTTGACCGAGGTCCAGCATCTTCGCTTCGAACAGCTGGATCAGCTGCAGAATATCGTTGCGGCTCTTGCTCGTGGAGATCTTTGCCATAATGAATTCGCGGACGATGTAATTCTTGTTATGTGAAATATCCGTGACCTTGATCACGTCCACCAATTTATTCAATTGTTTTGAAATTTGCTCGATCTTTTCTTCACTTTCCGACAAGACCAGGTGCACGGTATAAATGGCGGGGTCCTCGGAAGGGGAGGCGATGATGTTTTCGATGTTGTATCCCCGCTGGGAGATCAGTCCCGTGATCCGGGCCATGACGCCGACCGTGTTGACGACTTTCATGCGTATCGTGTGTTTTTCGTTCATTGCTGTGTCCCTTCGCTTCCCATGATGATCTCGTCGATGGCTTTCCCGCCGGGCACCATCGGGTAAACATTTTCTTCCTTGCTGACCAGGAATTCCATGACGACCGGACCCGGATGGGCCAGTCCTTCCCTCAGGACGGCTTCGACCCGGTCCGCCGTTTCGGCGCGCAGTCCCTTGACTCCGTTCGCCTCCGCGACCTTGACAAAATCGGGGAGATAGACCTGGGGGCAGTGTCCGTTGGGACCCTTGCAGCGGGGCGGACAGTCCGGGGTCTGTTTCAGGCAGACCTTTGAATAGTTCTTATCCCAGAACATTTCCTGCCACTGCCGGACCATGCCCAGGTACTGATTGTTGATGACGACGGCTTTGACCGGGATGCCGTTCAGCGCGCAGGTCGCCAGTTCCTGAATGTTCATCTGAAAACCGCCGTCCCCGCAGATCGCGATGACCGGGCGTCCGGGATTCGCCAGGGCGGCGCCCATGGCGGCCGGAAGTCCGAAGCCCATCGTGCCCAGGCCGCCGGAGGTCAGGAACGAGCGGGGCCGTTTATGGTTGAGATAGAGCGCCGAAAACATCTGGTGCTGGCCGACGTCGGTAACGAAAATGGCATCGTCCTCCGCGAGTTCGCTGATCTTTTCGATCACGTACTGGGGGGCGGTCCCCTTCGCGTTGTTCCGGTCATACCGCAGGGGCGTCGTTTCTTTCCAGGAAATGACCGCCTTGCACCAGCCGTTGGCCTTCCGGGGTTTCAGAAGGGTATTGAGCGTTCCCAGTACGTGCCGGGCATCGCCCACGACCGGGATCTCGGTATGGACGTTTTTTCCGATCTCGGCGGGATCGACATCGATATGGGCGATCACGGCATTCGGCGCAAAGCGGGAGATATCGCCCGTGACCCGGTCGTCGAAGCGCGCTCCGACCGCGATCAGAAGGTCGCACTGCATCATGGCGTGGTTCGCGGCATAGCGGCCGTGCATGCCGGGCATGCCCAGGAAAAGCGGATGATCGGAGGGTGCGGTTCCAAGCCCCATCAGGGTCGTGACGAAGGGAATGTTGGTCTTTTCGACGATGGCAAGCAGTTCCGCTTCGGCGCCAGCGGCCGTAATGCCGCCGCCGGTATAGAAAAGGGGCTTTTCGGATTGCTGGATGGTCTGAGCGAGTTTTTTGATCTGCCTCGGGTTCCCCTCGAAGGTCGGTTTATACCCCGGCAGTCTGACCGTATCGGGGTAGCTGTAATTCTTCAGCACCGCATAGAAGACATCGGTCGGAATATCGACGGACACGGGGCCGGGCCTGCCGGTCCGGGCGATGTAGAAGGCTTCTTTCATGATCCGGGGAAGCTCTTCGACCGAGGGAACGAGAAAATTATGCTTGCAGATAGTCCGGGTAATGCCGGTCATATCAACTTCCTGAAACCCGTCGGAGCCGATCAGGTCGTTCTTTACCTGCCCGCTGATCACCACGATTGGAATGGAGTCGAGCTTGGCGGTCGCGATGCCCGTCACGGTATTGGTCGAACCGGGTCCGGAGGTGACCAGGGCGACGCCGACCTTTCCCGTTGAGCGGGCGTAACCGTCCGCGGCATGCACCGCCGCCTGCTCGTGCCGGTTCAGGATAACCTGCAGTCCGGTATCGTTATTCAGGGCATCGAAGAGGGGAATGACCACGCCGCCGGGATAGCCGAAAAGGCTTGTCACCCCTTCACGCTTCAGAGCGTCAATGACGATTTGTGAGCCGTTCATATATCAATCCTTTGTTGATGAGTTGATATGTGTATCTCCTGCGCCCCGATAACTCGGGACTGCGGAGATTAAAATAAGTCAATGGTTCAACGTCGATGGGTCGATGAGTTGATAGGTTGATAGGTTGATGGTTGCTCGCCACTTCGTAGACCCGTCCGGCAGGCGGCGGATCGGGACGAAGACGGGATAAGTCGATGGGTCGATAATATGTATTCATGCTTTTTATCTTTCCTAAACCACTAAACATCTAAACTCCTAAACCTACTTTATATTCGTGACCGCACCTTTTGAGGCGCTTTGCGCCATTGTCGCATACCTTCCCAGTGCCCCGTGATCGATGCGCGGCGGCTTTGGAATCCACGCCGCTTTACGTTTTGCCAGTTCTTCATCGGAGAGCTTGACTTCCAGCTTGCCGGCGGGAATGTCGATGGCAATGAGGTCGCCGTTCTTCAGCAGTCCGATCGGACCGCCGGCCGCCGCTTCCGGTGCAACGTGCCCGATGCAGGCGCCGCGGGTTCCGCCGGAAAAACGCCCGTCGGTGATGAGCGCCACGCTTTCCCCGAGTCCGCGTCCCATTATGTAGGAGGTGGGGGAGAGCATCTCCTGCATCCCGGGACCGCCCTGCGGCCCCTCGTAGCGGATCACGACGGCATCCCCGGCCCTGACCCTGCCTTCCAGGATCCCGTCGCAGGCGTCTTCCTGGCTGTCAAAAATGACGGCGGGACCTTCGAAAACCCGCATGCCGGGACTGACGCCGGCGAATTTTACGACGGCGCCTTCGGGGGCAAGGTTGCCGAAAAGGATCTTCAGGCCGCCGGTCGGACTGTAGTCCCGGTCAAGCGTGTGAATGACATCCGTGTCCCGGATGGGTGATCCGGCGATATTCTCGCCCAGCGTCCGTCCCGTGACCGTTTTGCAGGCGGTGTGAAGGGATCCGGGGATCTTTGAGATCTCGTTCAGGATCGCGGACACACCGCCCGCCCGGTCCACATCCTCGATGTGGAAGGAACTGGAGGGAGAGACTTTGCAAATATTCGGCGTCCTCTGAGAGATCGCGTTCATACGTTCAATATCGTAATCGATCCCGGCTTCCGAACAGAGGGCCAGCGCATGAAGGACCGTATTGCTCGAGCCTCCCATGGCCATATCCAGCGTGATCGCGTTATCCATGGCATCCCGCGTCAGAATATCCAGGGGCTTCAGGTCTTCATCGACCATGGCCATGATGCGCTTTGCCGCTTCTTTGAAGAGCTCATTGCGTTTCGGATCGGTGGCCAGGACCGTTCCGTTCCCCGGGAGGGCGATCCCGATGGCCTCGCAGAGGCAGTTCATGGAGTTTGCCGTGAACATCCCGGAGCAGGACCCCCAGGAGGGGCAGGCGCATTGTTCGATCGTTGTCAGTTCCTCCTCAGAGATCTTTCCTTCTTTATAGGCGCCGACGCCTTCGAAAATGCTGATCAGGTCGCAGGGGGAACCGTCGGGCATTTCGCCCGCCTTCATGGGACCGCCGGAAACGAAGATGGCGGGGATGTTCACCCGGGCGGCCGCCATCAGCATGCCCGGAACGATCTTGTCGCAATTTGGAATGCAAACCATGCCGTCAAAGAGGTGTGCCCGGAGCATGACCTCGATCGAATCGGCGATGATCTCGCGTGAAAGCAGGCTGTAGCGCATGCCGTTGTGCCCCATGGCGATCCCGTCGCAGACCGCGATGGAATTGAAGACAAAGGGAACGCCGCCGGCCTTAAGGATCTCTTTTTTGACCAGATCGGCCGTTTTATCGAGATGCACATGCCCCGGCACGATCTCCGCGTGGGAGGAGACGACCGCAATGAAGGGCTTGTTCATATCCGCTTCCGTCAGGCCGCAGGCCCGGAGCAGCCCCCGGTGGGGCGCCCGCTCAAACCCTGATTTAATATTGTCACT
>CALMFL010000008.1 GCA_937862595.1 uncultured Fidelibacterota bacterium | reverse complement strand
ATCCCGGATGACGTGGGCGGACGTTTCTCGGTCCTGACGGCCGCCGGACTCCTTCCGATCCTGGCTGCCGGCGCCGATCTGGACCCGATCATCCGCGGCTCGGTCTCGGGGCTTAAGACCGCCTTGTCGGTCGACGATCAGAATCCCGCCCTGAACTATGCGGCAACCCGGACCCTGTTCTACCGGAACGGAAAAGCGATCGAGATCCTTGCTTCCTTCGAACCCCGGCTGCACTACCTGTCCGAATGGTGGAAACAGCTTTTCGGGGAAAGCGAGGGAAAGGAAGGGAAGGGGCTTTTCCCCGCGAGCGTCGATCTGACGACGGACCTGCACAGCATGGGACAGTGGATCCAGGACGGCGTCCGCAATATTTTTGAGACCTTTCTGGTCGTGGATCACTATCTTGAGGATCTGCGCATTCCCGAAGAAGCCGATGATTTTGACGGACTGAACTATCTTTCCGGCCGCATGCTGAGCGAGGTGAACTATAAGGCCTTCAAGGGCACGCAGGCGGCGCATGAAGACGGCGGCGTACCGACCTCCGTGATCCATCTGGATTATCTTGACGAGGAAAACCTCGGCAAACTGTGCGTGTTCTTTGAGGTCGCCGTCGCGATCTCGGGATATATGCTGGATATCAATCCCTTTGACCAGCCCGGCGTGGAAGCCTATAAGCAGAATATGTTCCGGCTTCTGGGGAAACCGGGAATGAAAGGATAAGCACATGAAAAAACGACTTGCGGTCCTTCTTTTCGCCGGAACCGGCATGCTGTTCGCCGGAGACCTCATTTCGCTTGCGCCCTATCCCTGGATGACGGTCGGCTACAGCGGCAATGCGCTTGTCTTCAATACCAGCTGCGACAAATTGCCCTATGATGACCCCTTTTATCACGCCCAGGGCGATACGACGGGATTCATCAAGGTCATGGAATATGTTCCGGACGCCGCAACGGGCGATCTGTATTCGATCCTGTTCAGCATGGGCGAAAGCGGCGACTCCCAATATCTCTTCTTTCTCGAGGGCGAATTCCGGAACCCCGCCTTTATCCTGCATGCGGACCATCTGACCTTTTCCGGGGACGGCCTTGTCATTGCGCGCGGCTCGACAAATCAAATGTTCACGCGCAGCCGGAAATTCCGGATCGACCGGGGAAAGATCAGGGAAATGCCCCAGCCTTTCTATGCCGTGGATCTGGAAAGCCAGGCAACGCGCGATTTTCCGGTCTTTGAAAGCAAAAAAATGAAAAAGATCCTCACCGAAGTGCATCGGGGAGAAGCCCTCACGGTACTGGCGGCGGAATTTAAACCCGAATACCGCTACTATCTTATCCGGACCTCACTGGGCCTCTGCGGCTGGATCCGGGTTGAACGCGAAGTCTGGGTGGACGAAACACCCGTAAAAGACCTCTATTATCATGGTGACTAATGAGCTATTTTGAGATTGTCATGCTGATCTGTTTCGGGGCCGCCTGGCCGTTTTCGATCTACCGGTCCTGGGTCTCGCGTTCCACCAGGGGAAAAAGCCTGCTGTTCATGCTGATCGTCATGTGCGGCTATGTCGCGGGGATGCTGCACAAGGCCGTGTTCAATTACGACCTGGTGATCTTTTTGTACGGACTGAATTTTCTGATGGTTTCCGTAGATGTTTTTCTCTATTTCAGGAACAGGGCAGGTGAGAAAAAACGCGGGACGGCGGGCGAAAACGAAAAATAGTTGATCAAATAAGGCGGGTATTCAACGAAAGAACGGACAAAACCTTTCAGGGGAAGGGCTAATTTTTTACTTTTTAATATGTCGGTGAAATGCTTACATTATCACTACGAAAGGAATAATGAGAATGGATACGGACACTCACAATGTTGAGGAGCTGGAAGCGCAACTGAAGGTATACCGGGAAGAACGTGAACGCATCAGGCAATTGATGGGTCAGATCGGAGGTACCAGCGATATAAAACGGGACAAACTGGTCAACTGGGTTTTCATTATTCTGATCGTCCTGTTGTTCGCCTTTGATATTGCGCGCCATACGCTTGGCTGGAACAGTATTCCTTTACCGCCCTTATTTTCGATCGAGATCGGAATTCTTCTGGTCTCCATCAAGATCATCTGGATGATCAACCGTCAGTCCAAAGTGGATCATTTCCAATTCTGGATCCTGAATTCCATCGAATTCCGGATCAACAATCTCTCCCGCCAGCTGAACGAACTTCAGAAATCGGTGGATACCGTAGAGAACGGGCATCCCGCCGGTAAATGAACGTGTGACCCCTCAGCCCGGACGCTGGCGGTCCGGGGAAATCAGATCCGGGAGTAAAGGGTCGTATGCCGGTAAAAAAACAATTAAAACTTCTTGATGTTTTTGCCGTGTCGGCAGGGGCGATGATCAGCTCCGGGATCTTTGTTTTACCGGGTCTTGTATTCGCACAGTCGGGTCCTGCCGTCATTCTGGCTTATCTCCTGGCCGCGGTTCTGATCTTTCCCACCATGCTGGCAAAATCCGAATTGGCGACGGCTATGCCGAAATCCGGCGGCACCTACTTTTTTATTGACCGCAGCATGGGGTCGCTGCTCGGGATCTTCGGCGGGTTTGCCAACTGGTTCTCGCTGAGCTTTAAAAGCGCCTTTGCGCTGATCGGTCTGGGCTCTTTCGCCGTCCTGGTGCGGCCCGATATCACCGGTCCGCAAGTGAAGCTGATCGCCGTCATCGTTTGCCTTGTCTTTACGGTCATGAATATTCTTAGCGTCAAGACGGCCGGGCGCATTCAGATCGTACTCGTGATCGTCCTGATCAGCATCATGTTCATGTATATTGCCCGCGGATTCATTTCAACGCATCCGGATTACTATTCGCCCTTTATGCCCCGGGGATTCCTGTCGCTGATCCCTTCGGCGGGACTTGTCTTCGTCTCTTTCGGCGGATTGACAAAGATCGCCGATATTGCGGAGGAAATTGAAAACCCCGGCCGCAACATCCCGCTGGGCATGCTGCTGTCGTTCTTCATCGTTTCCGCCATTTATATTCTGGCTGTCGGCGTGACCGTCGGTATCGTTCCCGCCGCCCAGTTATCCGGTTCTCCCATCCCGCTTTCTCTGGGAGCGGGGAATGTGATGGGTAAGGCCGGCGTGGTCATACTAAGCCTTGCCGCGATCATGGCGTTCGTGACCACGGCGAACGCGGGCATCCTTGCCGCGTCACGGACCCCCCTGGCGATGAGCCGGGACCAGCTGCTCCCGAAATTGTTTTCGAAGCAAAGCAAACGCTACAAGACGCCGACGGTTTCCATCCTGTTCACCGGGCTTTTCATGGTGATCGTGATCGTTTTCCTGAACATCGAGAATCTGGTCAAAACTGCGTCAACCCTGATGATCATTCTTTACATGATGGACAACGTCGCCGTGATCGTTATGCGTGAAAGCAAGATCCGGAATTACCTACCGAAATATAAAATGCCGCTCTATCCAGTGCTTCCCGCGGTCACGCTGCTTATCTATCTGTTCATTTTATCGAACATGGGCTTCGTTCCTCTGCTGATCAGCGCGCTGTTCTTTCTTTCCGGCGCTCTGATCCACCTCCTTTATGCCCGAAAGCGCATTACCCGGACTTCCGCGCTGATGCATGTCATTGAGCGCGTTACGGCAAAAGAACTGCAAAGCACCTCCCTCGAAGCAGAACTCCGGGAGATCGTTATGGAGCGTGACGATATCATCGAAGACCGTTTTGACCGCCTGATCAGGGACTGTGCCGTCCTGGACATTCCCGGTTCGCCCCGGGCCGGGGAGCTGATGGAACTTATCGCTGAAAAACTCGCCGCGCGTTGGGAGATACCGAAAGATATACTGATCAAAGGACTGAAAGAGCGTGAATCGCAGTCAACGACCATCATCCGGCCCGGACTGGCGATCCCGCATTTTATCGTTCCGGGTGAAAAATGCTTTGATATTTTACCGGTTCGCTGCGCTGAAGGCGTTCATTTTTCTTCGGGCGCCGAACCGGTGCACACCCTGTTCGTTCTGATCGGATCCCTTGACGAACGCAGCTATCATCTGCGCGCCCTGATGGCGATCGCGAACATTGTACAGGAAAATGATTTTGAAAAACGGTGGATGTCCGCACGGAACGAGAAAGAATTGCGGGATGTGATCCTGCTCTCAAACAGAAAGCGCGAGTCCTAAGGTCCGGCAGGCGGATGTTCTCTTGAAGGGCTTGAACCCTGACCTGACAGAACGCGGACAGGGTTCAGAAGAAGTTATTCAGTCAATTCAATGTGATATAAACTACGTCCCGAAATACCGGTCGCCGAAATCGCCGAGTCCGGGGACGATATATTTCTTTTCATTCAGGTGGTCGTCGATCGCGGTTGTGTAGATATGCACATCCGGATGCTCGTCGTTGATGCGCTTTATTCCCTCCGGGGCCGCGACGATGCAGGCAAGGGCGATGCGTTTCGCCCCTTTTTCCTTCAGCCGCGCGATCGTATCCGAGACCGATCCTCCCGTGGCCAGCATGGGGTCCAGCACCAGCACCAGTTTCTTTTCAATGTTTTCGGGAAATTTCTGGTAATATTCTCGGGCGATGGCGGTCTCTTCATCGCGCTCGAGTCCGATGAAGCCCACGGGCGTCCAGGGGAGAAAATCCCGCGAGTGGACCAGCATCGAGATGCCGGCGCGCAATACCGGGACAAAGACCATGGAGCGGTAGATCTCGTAGCCCGTCGTTTCCGAGATCGGTGTCTCGATCTGTTTTTTTATCAGTTTGCAGGACCTGCTGGCTTCCATAATGATGATCTGGGAAACGATGGCCGTGTGGCGCCGGAAGGTCTCGGTATCGGTGTTCTTGTCCCGAAGGATCGTAAGCGAATGCTTGACCAGGGGGTGGTCGATCAGCTGGACGTTTTGCATGGCATTCCTTTCAGGTCATAAAAGGTTGAGCGAAGTTATACGATCGGACTCATTTTACGCAGGAAGGTCACGGTTTCAACGACCGCGTCAATGGTTTTATCGATATCGTCTTCCGTGGTATCGCGGCCCAGAGAGAAACGGATCGAACTGTGCGCGATGGCGGGGTCGGTGCTTAATGCGGTGATCACATAGCTCGGTTCAAGGGAGCCCGTCGAACAGGCGCTTCCGGTGGAAACCGCAATGCCGTGCATGTCCAGGCGAAGCAGAATGGATTCGCCCTCGATATTTTCAAAGGAGATGTTGGTGATGTTATAGGTCCGCGCCTTACGGTCGCCGTTGACGGAAACATGATCGAGGCGTTCGACAATGCCGTGTTCCAGACGGTCGCGCAAGGCGCCGATCCGGAGTTCGTTCTCCGCCATTTCAAGCTTCGCCTGCCGGACGGCTTCGCCGAGGGCGAGGATGCCCAGGGTGTTTTCCGTCCCGGCCCGCATGGATTTTTCCTGATGGCCGCCGGTGATCAGCGGACAGATCTTCTTGGCGGAATTGCGCTTGAACAGGACGCCGATGCCCTTGGGAGCATAGATCTTATGGCCCGACATGGATAAATAATCCACCGGCAGTTCCCGCAGGTCGATCGGGATCTTTCCAACCGCCTGTACGGCGTCGGTATGCATGGGAATGCCGTGTTTCCGTGCGATCTCCGCGATCTCTTTAACGGGCTGGATCGTGCCGATCTCATTATTGACGTACATTACGGAGATCATGATGGTGTCCGGACGGATGGCGGCCTCGATATCCGCGGGATCAATGATCCCGTTTTTTCGGACCTTCACGCGCGTTACGTCGATATGCTGATGTTCCAGGCATTTCAGCGTGTTCAGCACCGAAGGATGTTCAATGTTCGAGGTAATGATATGCCCGTGGCTTTCGCTGCAGAACGCGCAACAGGTGGCGCCGCTTTTCAATACCGTGTTGTTGGCTTCCGAAGCGCCTGCGGTGAAAATGATCTCATCGGGACTGCAATGGAAAAAATCCGCAATGTCCCCGCGGTTCTGTTCGACCATCGCGCGCATCTGCCTCCCGACCGTGTGCATGGAACTCGGATTCCCGAAAAGATCGACCGCCCGGATGATCGCTTCTTTGACTTTCGGGTGCAGCGGCGTGGTGGCGCTGTTATCTAAATAGATCATGATACGCTCCGTATTATGAATTGCCCTTGTAAACCTCGTCGGCATAGTATTTGCCGACGTAGAAGTCGACAAGCGTTTTTGCGGTGTCTTTGCATTTCCCGCAGACCGTACCGATCTTGGTGCGTTCCTGAAGGGTCTCAAAATCCTTTACGCCCTCAAGGATCTCCATGCGGATGTCGTCTTCGGTGATATTGAGGCATTCGCAGATGATCCTCGATCTGTCGTCATGGGGGATGCGGTGCTGCTGCCCGGTTTTCTCATAATAATTCTTGATCGCCTGGCGCAGGGCTTTGTCGCCCAATACCGAGCAATGGATCTTGTTGGCGGGCAATCCGCCCAGTTCGTCGATGATCATCTCCGGCGTGAGTTTCCAGGCGTCGTCCAGCTTCATGCCGCCGTCCCGGGTGACCATGACGCTGAGCATGGAGGTGGACCCGATCGCGCTGGCGCAACCGAAGGTCTGCCATTTCAGCTCGGCGATGCGGTCGTCCCTGACCTTGATGAAAATCTTCATCATATCGCCGCAGGCGGGCGATCCGACATAGCCGACGCCGTCGGCATGGTAGTCTTTTTCATCCATGTCGAGGATGTTCTTCGGGTGAAAAAAATGCTCTTTGACTTTATCTGAATAGTTCCATGAAGTTCCGTCCATGTCTGGCTCCTTTTTGTTGGCTTCTACGTCCAAATAACATGAAAGTTAAGGTATATTTCGATGAATGGTTAAGGAAAAAGGAAGAAAATAATACCCTATTTCAATTTTCACAACGAAAGGAAACGGCA
>CALMFL010000007.1 GCA_937862595.1 uncultured Fidelibacterota bacterium | reverse complement strand
CGGGCTTTCCGCGATAACGGCGTGCCTGTCGGAAGCGAAAAAGATCCGCAGGGTAAGCTTTTCCTGAACGCCCAAAGCTGGTCCGTGATCTCGGGAGTGGCAGATAAAGACCGTGCAGAAAAAGCTCTTAAAGCCTGTCTTGATCATCTTGAAACGCCCTTCGGCATGCAGATATGCTGGCCGTCCTATACCGTGATCGACGATTCGGTGGGACTTATCTCACGCTGTGTCCCCGGAAAAAAAGAGAACGGCGCCGTTTTTAACCATGCCTCCTCATGGTTTGTCCTGGCAGCACTGCTTCAGGGGAGAGCCGAGGACGCCTATCGCCTCTACCGCAGCATGCTGCCGCTCAACGTCAGCGAGCGGGCCGGGATCGACCGCTATGAGACCGAACCCTATGTCTTCAGCGAATACGTTACGTCCCCCGATCATCCCACTCAGGGACAGGCTTCTCATTCCTGGCTGACCGGAAGCGCCGTATGGATGCACCATATCGGCTTGTCCTATCTTTTGGGGATCCGTGCGGATTACAATGGATTGATCATTGACCCGAGAATACCGTCGGCATGGGACGGTTTCCGTGTAAAACGGCATTTCCGGAGTAAAACGCTGAATATTACGGTCAATAATCCCGAACACCTGAATTCGGGCGTATCATCCATGCAGGTGAACGGGAAAAACGTCGACGGTAATTATCTGGACGTAGCCAAATTCGATGCGGCCACACTGGATATCACTATCACCCTGGGAAAATAATTTATCGTCCCTGCCTCTTCTGCTGACAGACAAAGCCCGGCAATCCTGTGATCCTGTCTGAAACCTATCCGCACAATCCTGTGATCCTGTCTGAAACCTATCCGCACAATCCTGTGATCCTGTCAAAAGCTCTTGTCATCCCGTCAAAAACCGGGATCAGGCGTCTTTAAAAAAGAACTCCACCTCTTTCGGCAGCACACGGATCTCCAGCGGCGTGATCCCGAAGATCTCGCCTTCGGGATTGCAGGTTTTGACCGGTTCGGTCTCTACCTTAAAATGCTTTCCCTGATAGACTTTGATATGGGGATTTTTCAAATGCTCGCCGCTGTAGATGGTGGGGAAGGCCTTCAGGATCTCGCTGCGGGTGCAGTTTTCGAGGACGACCGCCTCGATCAGGCCGTCGTCGATGAGGGAATCGGGCGATATTTTCATATTGCCGCCGAATATCCTTGAATTGGAAAAATTGACCAGGGCGCCCTCGAATTCATGGCGTTCGCCGTCCACCTCAAGTTTGGTATGAAAGGGCTTGAAACGCATGATCTCGACCAGGGCGCTGACCGTATAGGCGGACTTGCCCGCGATCTTCTTATACTTGTTCCCCCGGACGCAGACGTCCGTCGGAAGACCGAAACCGATACTGCTGATGGAATGGTAGGCTTCGCCTTCGGTCCTGAATTCCATAAGGTCGACCTGCCGCGTCTTCCCTTCCAGAATAGCGCTGATACCGTCACGCCAGTGCCGCATTCCCAGGTCCTGGGCAAACGAATTTCCCGTTCCGACGGGAATAAGCCCGAAGGGTGGCCTCGTCTCGGTCGAGCTGTTCAGCATGATGCCGTTCAAAACCTCGTAGAGCGTTCCGTCCCCGCCGGCGCACACCAGGGCGTCGCAGGAGTTAAGGTCCAGGTGCCTGGCGATTTCGGTGGCATGATTCCGGTAAAGCGTGCAGTACTCGACCACCTGGTGTCCCTTGCTTCGCAAAAGATCGGT
>CALMFL010000006.1 GCA_937862595.1 uncultured Fidelibacterota bacterium | reverse complement strand
GGATGGCCGCGCCGACGGCGACGACCTCGTCCGGGTTGACGCCCTTGTGGGGCTCTTTCCCGAAAATGTCCTTTACGATCTTCTGGACCGCGGGAATACGGGTCGAACCGCCGACGAGAATGACCTCGTCGATATCTTTTGCCGTCAGGCCGGCGTCTTTCAGCGCGTTCTCGCAGGGTTTGCGGACGCGTGCGACGAGATCGGCGGTCAGCTGGTCGAATTTCGCGCGGGTGAGGGGGATGTTCAGATGCTTCGGTCCGGTGGAATCGGCGGTCAGGTAGGGCAGGTTGATGTCGGTCTGCATGGAGGTGGACAATTCCATTTTCGCCTTTTCGGCGGCTTCCTTCAGGCGCTGGACCGCCATGGCATCCTTGGAGATGTCCATGCCTTCCTGGGCCTTGAATTCCTTGATCAGGTAGTCGATGAGCTTCTGGTCGAAATCGTCGCCGCCCAGATGCGTGTCGCCGTTGGTGGATTTCACTTCGAACACGCCGTCGCCGATCTCGAGGATGGAAATGTCAAAGGTGCCGCCGCCGAGGTCGAACACGGCGACTTTTTCTTCTTTCCCCTTGTCGAGGCCGTAGGCCAGGGCCGCGGCGGTGGGTTCGTTGATAATGCGCTTGACCTCAAGGCCCGCGATCTTGCCGGCGTCCTTGGTGGCCTGGCGCTGAGAATCGTTGAAATAGGCGGGCACGGTGATGACCGCTTCCGTGACCGCTTCGCCGAGGTAATCTTCCGCGATCTGCTTCATTTTCTGAAGGATCATGGCGGATATTTCCGGCGGGGAATAGGTCTTGTTGTCGATCTTGACGCGGACGTCCTTGTTCTTGCCCTGCTCGACGGTGTAGGGAACCTCGTGGATCTCGTTCCCGACCTCGCCGTAGCTGC
This sequence comes from uncultured Fidelibacterota bacterium, assembly GCA_937862595.1. Lineage (GTDB taxonomy): Bacteria > Fidelibacterota > Fidelibacteria > Fidelibacterales > Fidelibacteraceae > M50B103. The sequence goes on along the minus strand of CALMFL010000006.1, from coordinate 411 downwards.
GGCCCATGAAGCGCTTGATGCTGTAGATCGTGTGCTTCGGGTTCGTGACGGCCTGACGCTTTGCGGCGGCGCCGACCAGGCGTTCGCCGTCCTTTTTAAAACTCACGACGGAGGGCGTCGTGCGGGCGCCTTCCGCGTTGACCAGTACTTTCGGCTCGTTCCCCTCCATGATGGATACGCACGAGTTCGTGGTCCCGAGGTCAATTCCGATGATCTTGCTCATGTTCTTCTCCTTTATTGTCACGGGGCCTTCGCTCCCGCGGAAATTTTCCTGTCAGGCGCTCCCCGGAATTATTCGGTAGCGCAGCAACCTATACTATGCAAATACCATGCCAGCGTAAATCGTCTGCCATAATGGCAGTGTAGTCTGTCGTCCGGAGATTTTTGCGGGGGAGGGGACGATCGAAATGT
>CALMFL010000005.1 GCA_937862595.1 uncultured Fidelibacterota bacterium | reverse complement strand
AGCCGCTGGTCCCGGATCAGATACAGCGTTGCATGGTCATTGACATCGAACATGCCGTAATTGGCGGGCCACAGCTCACGTCGCACGTATATCTTACCGCCTGACACGTCGTGCTTCTCTTTGCTCGAATCATAATCGAACACCTCGAATCCGAACGCGTTCTGCCTGCCCAGAACATTGTTGATCTGATACCCGAGGCGCGAATCAAACGCCTTGCCGTTAAAATCATAGACGGAGCTCAGCCGCATAATGGACTCGTAGGGTTTCTGGACCGACGAAGCGACACCAAGCGAGGAGCCGCCTACCGAAGGGCCGGCGGCCGCATTATAAGAATCCCGCGGATAGAAAAAAGGCATTTCATACGCAAAAAAATAAAGCGGTGCCAGGCGCACCGTCGCGCGGCGGGGCCAGTGATTATTCGTCCGGTCACGGTCGAGCGGGATATTGTTCTGCGGATCGACGGAAACGCGCACGATCCTTTTTCCGGGATCCGCGGCGATACGGCGGAGCGCGCCGGCGCCGTCCCATATATCCCGCTGGAGACTTCCGTCTTTATATTCCACGAGCGTCTCGACCGGCATGCGCAGCGTGCCGCGGTTCTCGATCTGTACCGATCCCGGACGGATGCTGCGCACTGCGAAATCGCATTGCTTCCCCGTCCCGAACCACTGGTCAAAAAATGAACCGAGGTCCCTGCCCGACTCTTCATTGAAAATACGCCGCAGGTCTTTCAGGCTGAAATTCCTGAAGGCAAATTCTTCCGTGTACCGCGCCACAGCCCTGTCAAAAACATCCCTGCCGACGGTCGCTTCAAGCATGATCAGGATTGCCGCGCCTTTGCCGTAGGCGATGGCAAAGATCGATGAAGGCTCCTTGAAACCCGCGAGCGCGCCTGTCACGGGACGGTCAAAACCGGCTTTTGCCAGATACGCATAGCGGGACAGCATCGTATCACGGAATGTAAAATTGGGGATGAGCCGTTGCAGAGGCTTCGGCAGGACCATGACCTCCGCGTTGCTGCCATAGCGGTCCTCGAGATACCGCAGGATCCAGTATGAATTCATGCCTTCGTCAAGGAACATCTCTTTGTATTCATCCGACCCGACGATATTATAGAACCACTGGTGGCCGGTCTCGTGGGACACCAGGAAAT
>CALMFL010000004.1 GCA_937862595.1 uncultured Fidelibacterota bacterium | reverse complement strand
AGTTAGGAGTGGCCCCCTGCTTCGTCCGCCAAGTGGCGAACTTCGCAGGGCAGGCCGGCCGGAACACCCGTTTTAGTCTTATTCTGATACTTTTTTCTTTGGACTTTTAACTTGTTTCTTACAAAAAGAAAGCCCTTGATAATTACAAGGGCTTTCTTTTTGGAGTGGCCCCGGCCGGAATTGAACCAGCGACACAAGGATTTTCAGTCCTCTGCTCTACCGACTGAGCTACAGAGCCACGAAAGATATAAACCTTCCATTTCAAAAGCGGAAAATTTTAAAGCTTTTCGCTTCGAATAGCAAGCAAAAATACGAATTTATTTACGTACTTCCTTGAGACGCGTCGCCTTTTTACCCTTGAGTCCGCGGATGTAATAGATCTTCGAGCGGCGGACCCTGCCGATGCTGTCGCGTTCGATGCGGGCGATATTCGGCGAGTGCAGGGGAAAGATCCTCTCAACCCCTACGCCGTTCGATATTTTGCGGACGGTGAAGGTCGCGTTGATGCCGGTCCCTTTGCGGGCAATACAGATCCCTTTGTACTGCTGAATGCGCTCTTTGTCGCCTTCACGAACCTTGACATCAACGGTTACCGTATCCCCGGCCTTGAATTCCGGTATGTCATTTCGCAGATGATCAATTGCTGCTACTTGTGTTTTATCCATTTTCGACATCTCCTTTATCCTGATATGCGTTCCACATATCGGGTCTTCGTTCTTTTGTTTTTCGAATTCGTTCTTCTTTTCTCCATGCTTCTATATTGGCATGATGACCGCTGAGCAGCACTTCGGGAACCGCCATTCCCTCAAATACTTCGGGGCGGGTGTACCAGGGGCAGTCCAGCAGGGGCTCGGAGAACGAGTCGCTCAAGGCGGAATTGATCTCTCCCAGCACGCCGGGTATCAGCCGGATGACGGCGTCCATGATGACCATGGAGGACAATTCCCCCGCGGTCAGCACGTAATCCCCGATAGAGATCTCATCCGTGATCAGCAGGTCCCGTATGCGCTGATCGATCCCTTTGTAGTGTCCCCCGATAAAGATCAAATGCTCTTCGCCGGCCAGTGTCTCGGCCATCCGCTGATCGAAGACGACCCCGTCGGGAGTCGGAAAGATCACGCGGCTGCGGACACCTTCGGGCGCCTGCTTCAGGAGGGTGCGAATGCCGTCGTACAGCGGCTGGGGGGTCATGACCATGCCGTCACCGCCGCCGAAGGGGTAATCATCGGTTTTGCGATGCCGGTCCCCGGAAAAATCACGCAGGTCATGCAGCCTGATCTCGACCAGTCCCTTTTCCTGAGCACGCTTGACCATGCTCTCATTCACGACCGGCGTGATCATGTCGGGAAAGCAGGTCAGCACGTCAATCTTCATTCAGCATTCCTTCCAATAAGCGGACATGAAGGATCCTTTTCTTTTTGTCGACGGCAAGAATAAATGCATCGACAAAAGGAACCATGACGTCGGATCCGTTCATTGTTGTAAATGTCATTACGTCCTGGGCGGGAAGGGTTTTCCAGTCGCTGACGGTCCCCAGGACTTCTCCGTCCCGGCGGACCTCATAGCCGATAAAGGATGAGGCGTCGTCATGGAAGTCCGGCAGGCGGTCCGCCTGTTTTCCCGTTATAAAAAGCGCGCTGTGTGTGAGCCGGTCCGCCTGTTCGCGGGAATCGACCGTTCCGAGCTGAACGCATAAACGCGTTCCCCGCTCTTCCACGGCAAGGACCTCGTGAACATCATCCGGTTCCGCACCGCTGCCAACATAGACATATTTCAATGAGCGTAACGCTTGCGCGTCCAGTCTGGGCTTAGAAAGAAAAAACTTCCCCTCCAGACCAAAGGATCTTCCAACGTAACCTATGATCTTAAAAGTCATTTTTTCTTTTGCATTATCTGTCGATAATATCAAGTGTCGACCGTGTATTGCCGGCTTTGGCGGATACCGCCGTCAGCAATGTGCGCAGCGACTGCGCGGTCCGGCCATGTTTTCCTATAACCTTACCCAAATCCCCCGGAGCGACCCGCAACTCATAGATCGTGTTGTTCTCGCTCTCGATCTTGGTAACCTGAACTTCATCCGGATTATCAACCAACCGTTTCACGATGGATTCGACAAACTCTTTCATGGCAAGCCCTTTCAGTTTGTATTTCTCTTATCTGGTTTGTTTATCTCTGGCATCAGTGTTCATTTCACCCTGGGCGTTCTTTTCGTCTTCAGGCTATTTATCGCTTGCTTCCGTTTCTTCGGGAGCGGCCTCATCCTGCACGGGTTCTTCCGCGACCGGTTCTTCCGCCTTCACGTCGGCGTCGGCAGGGGTTTCCGCAGCAGCCGCTTCGGCTTCTTCCGCAACGGGCGTTTCTTCGACCGCTTCTTCGGCAGGCGCTTCGGCTTCTGTTACGGCAGGGGCTTCTTCGACGGCGGGAGCTACGGTCTCTTTGGCGGCTTCTTCCTTCTTTTCCTCTGCCGGAGCTTTCTTTGCGGGAGCGGCCTGGGTCCTGGCGGTTTTCGCCATTTCCCATTTCTGGAGTTCCTGTTTTTTCTTATCTTCGCTGAGATTGCTGTTCTCAAGATGCCATTTCAGCATGATGCCTTCTTCGGACAGCAGGTATTTGACCGTGTCGGTCGGCTTTGCGCCGACGCGCAGCCAATGAAAAATGCGGTCTTCGGCAACGGTAAAATTTTTATTGTTCTGTTTGATCGGGTCATAGGTCCCCACCTGTTCGATAAAGTTCCCGTCCCGGCGGCTGCGGGAATCCGCAATGACCACGCGATAGTAAGGACGATTCCTTCTGCCCATTCTTGTTAAGCGAATCCGTACTGACACTGTCTTCTCCTTTAATTCCACGGCATGTTTTTTATGTTGTTCAATGCCTGTTTTGGAAGTTTCATTTTATTTACACGTTTCATCATCTTTTTCATCTGATCAAACTGGTTCAAGAGCCGATTCACATCCGATACCTGCGTGCCGGAGCCCTGTGCGATCCGCTTCCGGCGGCCCGCATTGAGCAGCGCGGGATTGGTTTTTTCCTGTTTCGTCATCGAATTCAGGATCGCCTGCGTCCGTTTGAACTGCCCTTCGTCCACCTGTGCATTTTTCAATTGCTGCGCGCCGGGGATCATATCCATCAGCGAGGAAAGCGGTCCCATCTTTTTCAGCATGGCCAGCTGGTCCTGGAAATCCTGAAGATCAAAGCTGTTCTTCTTCAGCTTCTTTTCCAGTTTTTCGGCTTCTTTTTCATCAAAGGCCTGCTGCGCTTTCTCCACCAGGGAGACCACGTCCCCCTTGCCGAGGATCCGGTTCACGAAACGTTCCGGATAGAACAGTTCCAGGTCGTCCAGCGTCTCTCCCATGGACAGGTACTTGATGGGTTTGCCCGTAACGCTCCGGATGGAAAGGGCTGCGCCGCCGCGCGTATCGCCGTCGAGCTTGGTCAGCACAATGCCGCTGACGTTCAGCCGTTCGTCGAAGGCTTTTGCGGCGTTGACCGCATCCTGACCGATCATGCCGTCCGCAACGAAGAGAACTT
>CALMFL010000003.1 GCA_937862595.1 uncultured Fidelibacterota bacterium | reverse complement strand
GTCCCAAGGTCATGGTCCCGGTTGCGGGAAAGCCCATTCTGGAACACATTTCAAGCGCCCTGTTTGAAGCCGGTTTTGACGAAATATCCGTCATCGTGGGATACAAAAAAGAAACCATTATCGATTATTTTGAAACGAATTATCCCGGCAAATTCACCTTTCCCGTACAGGAAGAAATGAAAGGCCTGGCCCATGCGGTCCTTTACGGCCTTGAAGCGGTTGACGAACCCGCCCTGATCATCCTGGGCGACACGATCATCGACATGGACCTGAGCATATTTCACACGTGCAGGGAAAACGTGATCGCGGTCGTTGAAGTGGAGGATCCGAAACGTTTTGGGATCGTCGAGACCGACGGGAACAGCATGGTCACCGGGATGGTGGAAAAACCGGAGGTCCCGCCCGGCAACCTGGCCATTGCGGGCGTCTACTTTGTGCAGAGCCAGCGGAAGCTCAAACTGGCGATCGAAACCCTGATCGAAAAAGGCATCAGGACGCGCGGCGAGTATCAGCTGACCGACGCCCTTGTGCTGATGCTGCGTTCGGGAGAATCCTTCCGGGCTGTTCCCATCAGGGCCTGGTACGACTGCGGCACGCCGGAAACCCTTCTGTCGACCAACCGCTATCTGCTGACAAAACATGCCGCCAATCACGGTAAATGCGTTGACTGCGTTATTCATGAACCCGTTTATATCGGGAAGGGTACGCTGATCGAAAATTCCGAGATCGGTCCCGATGCGGCGATCGGGAATAATGCGCAGATTTTCAACTCATCGATTAAGAACAGCATGGTCTTTGAGGGAGCCTCGCTACGGGATGTCGATCTGCACGATTCGCTGATCGGCGAAAAGACGGACCTGCGGCATCAACGCGGCAGTTTTAATGTCTCGGATGATGCATAAATATCCGCAAACAGAATTCAATTTTCATCACCTGCATGCTTTTGCAATTTCCACGCCATAGTCCATGGCGCGCTTCTGCGCTTCCCGGTCGGGATTCCACAAATTCTTCAATCCCTCGTCCATCAGGTCGAAGCCGGCATCTTCCATCATGTCCTTCAGGACTTTGGGGGATTCTCCGCTCCAGCCGTAGCATCCGAAGGTGGCGGCTTTTTTATTCCTGAACTTGAGGCCTA
>CALMFL010000002.1 GCA_937862595.1 uncultured Fidelibacterota bacterium | reverse complement strand
GGACAGGGCAGGGAAAACAGCAAAGCCTTCCTCGAGGAACACAAAGACGTGCTTGAAGCGATCGCCCAGGAAGTTAAGGATGCCCTCGGGATCGGAAAAAAGAAGGATGAAACCAGCGGCTAGAACCTATGCCGGTCATCATACGCCTGTCTCAGCAGAAAAAACATCCAAACCGCTACAACTGCCTTTTGGACAACGAGGAACGGATCAGCATTACCGACGATCTGATCCTTCGGTTCAATCTGTCCCGCGGCGTTTCCCTCAGTGAAAAAGAACTTTCGGAAATAAAAACCGCCGCGGATATCGCGTTCACGCGGGAAAAGGCCCTGGAACTGCTCTCGCTGCGCGAACACGGGTCGGGCGAACTCCGCACCAAGCTTTTGCAGAAAGGCTATCAGAAGGCCGCTATTGCGAAGGTGATCGAATACCTGCAGGAAAAGCGTTATCTGAACGATGACCGCTTTGCGGATTTGTACGCACGGGAACTGATCCAAAGCAAGCGTTTTGGTCCGCTGAAGGTGAAAGAAAAATTATTCCAGCGCGGGGTACGGGGCGACGTGATCGAACGCATCCTGTCGGACTATGATCATCAAATTTGCACCGGGAACTGCGCGTATCATTTTCAGAAAAAATTCAAAAACGGTATCTCATTCGAAGATCGCAATGAAAAAGCCAGAGCCGTCCGCTATTTACAGGGGAAAGGATTTAGCTGGAATGTCATTGCCGAAGTCATCAGTAAAGCTTAATAACGGACCACTCTGCGGAAAAGGAACCTTTATATCCAAAACGCCTGTCTGCCGGCAGTGACGGGAACTCCCGCTGAATCGAATTTTCAGGAGGAAGCGGAGTTTACAGGAATATACAGGTATCGGATAGAAACATGAAGTCATACATTTGGGGTATGATCGCGTTATTGCTGATTGCACTAAGTCTAATTTCATGCTCTCAGCCGGAAGAGGTGACCGTTCCCAACGGCGGCGTCGCTATCACATTTGACGACCATCATTTTAAAGACTGGCTAAAAGCCGATTCCCTCTTTAAAGCCTACGAATGGAAAGCTACTTTCTGTGTGTCGCTTATCGGGTCGCGCAGCCCGGAAGATATCCAAAAAATGCATGCCTTGCATGCGGCCGGTCATGAAATTGCGGGACACGGCTATCTGCATGTTCACGCCGCCGCTTATGTCGCATTGAAGGGTTTGGACACGTATATCAATGATGAGATCATCCCCTTGATCGAACATTTTGAACAGGACAGCATCATTGATCTAAGGGCGTATGCTTACCCCTACGGCAGTCACCATGTCAGCATCGACAATGAACTTATAAATTATTTTGATATCGTAAGAGGTATTAAAAACGGGAACAGATCTCCCGAGAGAAGCCCGTGCTATTTTAACAATTCAACAACCGTTTATGCCTTGGGGCTTGATCATCATCTTTATCATTTCAGTCTGGATTATTTTCTTGATCTTTTAGCCTACGCCCATCAGGAAGGGAAAATCATGATCTTTTACGCTCACCGTCCGCTTGAGACCGTTACGGGTGATTATCAGGTGAGTTTAGAAACCCTGGAGACGATCTGTCAATACGTCTGGGAGCACCAAATGCATTTTTATACACTGTCAGACCTGGCGGATATGATAGACGATTAAACAATTATTTTCGGATATAATGAATAAAAAAAACAAAACCCATCTTTCGATGGGTTTTGTCGGGATGAGCCCCGAAGCGTCGGGGTGAACCTCCGGCCGACAGGGCTACAGGAAGAACGTATCGTCGACCTGGCCGTTGATCAGCTTTTCAATAAACACCCTGCTTTTCATTTTCTTGATTTTCAATTCGATATGCTGTGCCATGCTTTTTGTTTTGAATTCCCGGGTAAAAACGATTTCCCATGGGACATGGTTTTTCGTAGAATACGTCAATCCTGAATTATGTTCATGCAGTCTCCTGGTAATATCGGAGGTGTGTCCGATATAATATTTGCCGTTCTTTTTACTGCGTATGATGTAAACCGTAAACATAACTATCCGTTTACTTAAACAAAACCCATCTCTCGATGGGTTTTGTCGGGATGAGCCCCGAAGCGTCGGGGTGAACCTCCGGCCGAC
>CALMFL010000001.1 GCA_937862595.1 uncultured Fidelibacterota bacterium | reverse complement strand
GGCAAAGAGGTATCCGAAGCCCGGCCAGGAGGAGGTGGCGGGGAAGAAGTGCTCGGTCCGCGCCAGGTTGCCGAACAGGAACTCGGCGCCGTAGAGGGACATGCTCAGGAATTTCGCCACGCCGTCGCTGAAGGCCTGGAAGATCGCCTGGCCGTAAAGTCCCCGGGCGGCCGGAGCGGTGAAGATAGAGATCACCAGCAGGGCGTTGAGGTAGGGCTTGATGCGCTCCGATTTGAGAAAGAATTTATTCAGCAGCATGGCCAGGAGAACGAACAGGATCAGCAGGGAGAAGGAGATGACCTGCAGGAGCAGGAAGATCAGGGCGCTCAGCGCCGCGGACGCCAGAACGATCCCCGTGACCCACAGGATCTTCAGCCAGGAAGTCCGGATCCTGTCCCGGAAAATGAACACGATCAGCAGGAGCGCGAAGATCGCCATCCCGACCCAGCTTGCGGGGGTTTTCTGAAGAATGATCACGGCGAACAGGAACTGAAGAAAGAGCCCCCAGACCACGGTGCGGAGATTCACCTTGTCCTTATGATAGGATAAAAGCCACGCAATGAGCAGGAGTACAAGCAGGCCCAATAAACTGATCAATTTCATATTACCCTCGGGTTTTATATATTATATTTTCGCGCGAACTAAAAATAGTAAACCGGGAAGAAATATGAAACTTAAAAATGCGCTAAAACCCAGCATCCTCTTGCTACCGTTCCTCGTCTCGATCACGTTCGCCGGCATGGACCTTTCCGAACCGGTGTTCATTCCCTGGGGGGAAGGCCCCCGGGACGTCCGGCATGTCGCCTATCCCGGATTGCACGGAGGCCCTCTCTCCTTTCAGATACAGGACGATGAGATCATCATTTATGATACCGAGAACCGGCAGTTAAAGACCTTCGGGCCCGAAGGCCTGAGGCGCACCGCGCTTCTGGACGAGCCCCGGATCCTGGATTTTTACGTCAGGGACGAGCGGACCCTGTATCTGCAGAGCGACCGGCGGCTCTACTGCCGCGAGAACGGCGAGACACGGCTGCTGTCCGAGATCGGGGACCCGAAAGGCATGTTCCTGGGCATTCGCAAGGACAGGGGCGGGATCATCGCCCGCACGGCGGAAGGCGGGATCCGCTGCGATGCGCTCCGCCTGGATAAAGCCGCCGCCGTCACCGCGCCCCGGGTGACCCGCCGTCTTCCCGACGGCGTGCAGGTCCGCTTCGGGGATCGCACGGCCTCCTTCACGGTGCCGGACGTCGGCTCCGTGGACTACCTGGGAAGCAGGCCGGACGGCTTGCATTATATCTATGCCGAATCCATCCTCCGGCATGCGCCGGTTGAAGTGGACCGCTATATTTACCTGATCGACGAACAGGCCCGGACCCATGCGGCGATCCGGTTGCCCCGTCAGCAGTTCACCTACGTGTTCAAAGAATTCATCGTTGACGACGCCGGCGACTTCTGGCACATGCAGTCCTCAAAGGACGGCATCCATATCATCCGCTGGGCATATGACGGGACTCCGTCGCAGGAGGTGCAGACCTATCCCGGCGCGTTCAGCGAGATCTATCATTTCAACGGGTTCAGCGAGAGCGAACCCCCGGCCGCCAATCCGCCGCTGCTGCCGAAGGCCGCCGTCCCCGGCGTAACCCGCACCGAAGCCCTCCAGATCGCCGACGACCATGTCGTGCATGTCTGGACGGCCACCGCCGCCAACATCGGAACGACCGCGACCGTGACCACGCCGTCATGGATCCAGGTCGGCCAAAATGTCAGCATTCCCTATAAATGGGGCGGCTGGAACACCATCGCCCAGTTTGACGCAGGCGTCGCCGCCGGAAAACTGGCCGGCGACATCAACACCAGCACCGTGGACTGGGGAAACTCGGTCGGGAACGATTGTTCCGGCTATGTCAGCATCTGCTGGAAGACCGCCCAGAAATACGGCACCAGCACCATCGGCAACGTATCGCATCAGCTTTCAAGCGTGAACGACCTGCTGCCCGGCGACGCCACCAACAAGGCCGGGAGCCATATCCGGCTTTTTGTGGAATGGACCGGCGACGGCAAGCTCGTGCAGGCCGAGGCGACCAGCAGCGGGACTCCCGGCTGGTTCACCCGCTACTACACCTGGACCGTCAGCGGGATCACGGGCTATGTCCCGATCCGCTATAACAGCATCACGGGGGGCCAGGTCCCGCGCCCGACCCTGCTGTATGCTGTCAGTAAAACGGACAGCGTGACCCTGGCCTGGACGGCCGAAGAGACCGTCGATTTCACGGGATACCGGATCTACCGGCGAAGCTGCGATGAAACGGCCTTCACCCTTGCGGCAAGCGTTCCCAAAGCCACGATGAGCGTCACCGTGCCGCAGGAGCCCGGCCTGCATTATGACTACAAGGTCGCCGCGTACGTGCAGGACGGGAGCGTCCCCGAACTTGCGAGCGACCTGTATGCCGTCAAGCACCTGAACGCCGGAAAGCAGATCCTGATCGTGGACGGTTTCGACCGTTTCAGCGGGACCGGTTCCTACGCCTACCCCACGCATGATTTTGTTTCGCAGAACGCCCGGGCCATGGAGTGCCGGAATGTCGCCTATGAAAGCTGCGCCAACGAAGCCGTGATCGACGGAAGCGTGGACCTGAAGGACTACGACCTGGTCTGGTGGATCCTGGGAGACGAGAGCACCGCAGACGAGACCTTCAGCGATATCGAGCAGGACAGCGTCGAGAGCTATCTGGACCGCGGCGGCAAATTATTTGTCAGCGGCTCCGAGATCGCCTGGGACCTGGACAACAAAGGCACGGTATCCGACAAAGCGTTTTTCAACACCTATTTAAAAGCCGCCTATGCGGCCGACGATGCCGGCAATTACAGCGTTTCGGGCGCCGACGGCGGCGTCTTCGCCGGCCTGCAGTTCGCCTATTCCGAGACCGGGAGCCATCCCGGGACCTTTCCCGAAGATTACCCCGACGTCCTGGCCGCAGCCGACGGGTCCGTTATCGCGCTGAAATACGGGAACGGCCTGACGGCAGCCCTTGCGTATGAAGGCAATGCCCCCGGCGGCAGCGTTCCCGGCAAGGTCATGACGGCGGGTTTCCCCTTTGAGACCATTACGACGGAATTTTCCAAAGCCGAAGTCGCCGGGTTCATCCTGCGTTTCATGGGCTACGAGGTCGAACTGGCCGCCCGGGACATTGCGCCGAACGGCTTCGAACTCTACGCGAACTATCCCAATCCCTTCAATCCCCGCACGACCCTGGCGTACCGGCTTGAAACCCCCGCCTATGTGGAGCTCGATATTTTCAATGTTCGCGGCGAATTTGTCGAGCGAGTGGTCGCTCAGGACCAGAACCCCGGCCGGCACGAGGTCATTTTTGACGGAACAAATCAGCCCGCCGGCATGTATGTGTATCGTTTGAATACCGATCACCGGGTGCTGGACGCCGGAAAGATGACCTTGCTAAAGTAAGGGCAGGCGCATAAAAAATTTTTAATTCGGAGCATAATAAGCTATATTTACCGATATATTACGTGCTTACCTAAAAAATGGCCTCAAAAAGGAGTTCGTGTTGAAAAAGATCAGTATCCTCGTCCTTGTTTGTGCATTAACCTTATGGGGAGCGCCCGCAAACGACGTACAGCAAACCCTTGAGGGCCTGCAGCAGCAGGGATCGATCTCCATGATACCGCCGCCCGGAGAGCTGGAAACCGAGATCGACCCCGATACCTACATTGTCGGTGCCGGCGATCAGTTTATGGTGGAAAAACTGCAGGATCAATCCGCGGTCACGATACCCGTATCGCCGACCGGCGAGATCGCGATCCCGGGAAGCGGCTCTGTCAAAGTCAGCGGCAAAACGCTGAACGAAGCCATTGCGCTGATCCGGGAAAAAGCCGGACCGTATGCGTACGTTTCCTTATATGAAATCAAAAAGATCCGCATTCCCGTTTCCGGCGCCGTGCGCTCACCCGGCATTTACACGATCAGCGCCGCCGGCCGCCTGAGCGACATGCTGCAAAAAGTCCCGCTCCGATACCTCGGGAAAGACTTCGAGATCCACATCCGTTCGGACAAGGACACGAGCATCATTAATATTTATGATTTCTATCTGAATGGAGATAAGGACAGCAATCCCTATCTGCATGCCGGAGAATCCGTATATATTCCCTTCGCCGATCCCGACAGGGAGTGCGTGGAAGTGTACGGACCCGTTATGGTGCGCTCCTTTGTGCCTTTTATCCAGGGCGAAAGTCTGGGCGATTTCTACCGCCGCAAGGTCATGATGAGCGATGTCATGAATTACGAGAAGATGGTGATCATTCGCGAACAAAAGCAATATGCCGTTTCGGTTTCGGAAATGGATGCCTTTGAACTCCGCGCCAAAGACAAGATCGAATTCATCGGTCTTGCCAAGATCATGGTTTCCGGACATGTCAACCGGCCGGGCACCTACGATTTTGTTCCGGGCCATACCGTGGTGGATTACATTTCCATGGCCGGCGGGGTCAATCAAAAAGGCAGCGATCAGAGCGCCTTGATCATCCGGGGTTCAAAGAAATACAAACATCCCGCGCAAATGGAAATCCAGCGCGGGGATATCATTCTCGTCAAACGCTCGGCTGAGGATATCTGGATCGGCGAAATTTCGATCTTATCCTTTGTTTCCATGCTGGCTACGATCGCCTCGACCGTGATCACGGCTTTCATTGCCGCCGGCAGTTTATAACTTTAAGGAAAAGGGCAAACCATGGCTCAAGATCTGACACTGCGCGATTATTATAGAATATTCAAGAAAAACAAATGGTTCATCGGTATTTTTACCTTTACCGTTTCCGTCCTGGCCATTGTGATCAGCCTGCTGCTGCCTAAATGGTACGCCGGGACCGCCGTGATCCTGAGGCCTCAGTCACAGGTGCTGGACATGTCCAGCTTCCAGATGAAGACCATGGGATTGCTGGGGTCCATGGACGGCGCGACCAACCGCTATTTGTCCATCCTGAACAGCCGGGGCGTCAAAGAACGGATCTGTCGGAAGTATGACCTGATGGAAGCCTATAAGGTCGAATTCATGGACAAGGCGATCCTGAAATTTGAGGACAAATACAAGGTCGAAGTGGGTGATGAAGCCCAGATCGTCATCACCGTTTTTGACCGCGACCAGGAACGCGTCGCCGCTATGACCAACGATATCGTCTATCTGCTTGACAGCACGAACATCGCTTTGGCCACACAGTACGGAAGCCAGGAGCGGCTTTTTATCGAGCAACAGCTGAACAGCGTTCTGGACAGCCTGAATATTCTGGAAAACGAGCTCCGGAAGTTTATGGCAAAACATAACGTTCTGAGCGTGGAAGATCAGATCAGCACGCAGGTGCAATATGCCGCCGATCTGAAGTATCAGATCATGATCAAGGAAATGGAACTCAAGATCATGGAACAGACCCGTCAGAACGAGCTGCTGGTCGAATCGCAGAAAATTCAGATCGAAGAACTGAAAAAACAGTACCGGACCCTGTTCCTGCCGGACAATGAACTTTTCATCGATCTCCGGGTCGCACCCGAGATCAGCATCTTCATTAAGAAGATCGAACGCAAGCTTCAGTATTTCAATGAGGTCCTGGTCTTTGTGGGGCCCCTCTACGAGCAGGCCAAGATCACCGAGGCGAAAGAGGTCCCGACCTTTGAGGTGCTGGATTATGCGCATCGTCCCGACCGGAAAGCCAAGCCCAAACGGGCGGTGATCGTGATCGCGGCCTTTATGTTCGCCCTGCTCAGCTCGGGGGTATATGTTCTTCTGAAGGAAACTCAAGAATAGCAACTATTTCTATGTTAAATGAAAACAGACTTAGCGCTGCGCCCATCATTGCATTAATTGCCATAAATTTTATTTATTTGATTCTGGTTATTCTTGATTTCATCGATGGGATCTTTGCATTATGGATTTTTTTTATTTTTCTTTCGCTTCTTCCATTTATTATTAAAGATAAAAGAAATACGATCGCCATCATTGTTTTCCTGATACCCCTGGAAATTACCAAGACCCTAATACCCTTTTTCCAAACGGTTGAGGTTACGGAAGGTGTATTCAATTCGATTTTTGATCTTGCAAGACTATTCATGCTTTATTCATTTATCATATGGTTTTTAAAGGATCTCCAATCGTTCACGCCATTTATCAAACATCGGATCTCCTATATTGCATTAGTATTTATCGGGTATTATCTGTTATCGGCATTAGCCTTCAGTCCGGACTTGTCAAAGGGTCTGACGGAAACCTTTCGCTATGTGATCTATTTTCTCTTTTTTACAATGGTTATTCAGTTCATAGATAAACCCGCAGACATTGCCGTTATTTTTAAGGTCATGATCGTTATAGCCGTTATTCTGAGCCTGGAAGGCATTGCCGAATATGTGTTCGATTATAAGCTGTGGATCGATAAAGGCAGACGCGCCTCAGCTACGTTTCTGGACCCGAATATTTTCGCGCGTTTTCTCGATATCGTCATTATCACGATGTTAATTCTCAGATTGAAGAAGATCTTTATTATTAAACCCCAATATATGGATATTTCAATCTTTTTCTGCAGTCTTGCCCTGCTGTTTACGGTCTCAAGACAGGGATTGGCAATTTTATTTCTTACGCTGTTTGTCGTAGCGTTCTTCATGGAGAAGAAAACAAGGAATATCCTTCTGCTGGCGCTTCTTATCCTGTTGCTGATCACCATCCCGGTTGTTACCGAAATGATGACCGTCCGCCAGGATAGTCCCGAACTCTATGATATAGGTGAACGCAAAGGACTGCTTTTAGGCGGCATAATGATGTTTTTAGGAAGTCCTGTTTTCGGCGTGGGTGCCGGCGGATTTCAAGCAGTAATGATCGCAAAATACCTTAATTTTCTTCCCTGGGGTATTGGAAGCTCAACCCTGTCCCACACTTATTTAATCACGATCCTGGCTGAACTTGGCATGATAGGATTCATGATCTTCTGCGTTTTTCTGCTTCTTCTTTATAAACAGTTCAGAATCAACTTCAGGACGGAAGATCATACCTTAAAGACGTATTCCCTGATCCTGCTGGCTGTGATCGTTGTCATTTTTATCGGAGCACAGGCGGAAGGGAAATTTTTTGAAGACCCGCTTTTGTGGTTGTTTTTGGGGATGTGCATATCATTGGAAAAGATCATCAAGCATGAAAACATTACAAAAAATCCTGATCATAGCTGATGGATATCCCACAGCAAAGAACGTGTTTACGGGTGTTTTCGTAAAAGAACAAGCCGAGGGATTAAAAAAACTCAACCCAAATATCAAATATGACGTTTATTTTAATCCGTTTTTTCAAATTTTCAGGAATGTACAAAAGAAGCGATCCTTTTTTTGGAAAATTCTTCAATGGTGCCTTCAGATGGTCTGCTTTATTCCTTATTTGTTCAGGCAGTATGATCTTGTGCACGCACATCGTTTTTTTCTGCCTGTTATTAATGGGGCGCTTTACAAGTTCTTTAGAAAAAAACCCTTGATCGCCACTTCTCACGGTATCAGACA